>NZ_JAEKNT010000290.1 GCF_016406725.1 Sphaerochaeta sp. S2
GGGCTGGATATCGCTTTTTGCAAACACACCGCACCTGGAAGCGATTGAGTAGCTCTGCTTTGCCTGCTTTGCAAGTTCATTCAGTTCCATCTGGTCTACATGCAACAAACTTGCCATCTGGTCGATAAAGGAACCCGTACCACCGGCACAGGTCCCGTTCATCCTGACTTCCATGTTCTGGGAAAGAAACAAGATCTTTGCATCCTCCCCGCCGAGTTCAATGACAACATCGGTGTGGGGGAGGAATCTCGTTATTGCTATCCTGGTTGCATATACTTCCTGGACAAAGGGGAGGCCCAGATTCTGGGCAAGCCCCATGCCAGCCGACCCAGAAAGCGCAAACTTGGTAGGCTGTCCTGCACAGATTTCCTTGATATCGGTAAGCATGGTACATGCTGTCTCAGCAATCTGAGAGTAGTGACGTCTATAGTCTGTATGCAGTACCTGCATCGTATCATCAAGCACGACACACTTCATGGTCGTGGAACCAACATCCAAGCCGATCTTCATCAAGAAAGCCTCCGAATACCCAAACCATATCGATTTTTTTGGTTATGGTACAGCGAACACAATCAGTATTTATACAAAAAAGCTAAATCTGTCTAATATCTTATGATACCATCCGCACCAAAATCGACAATTTCAGTGTTTTTGATTGCTTCTTCTAGCAATGGTTCAATACCCATGGAGCGGTAATGCTCTTGTTCCACCAACTTGTCTGGATGCACCAATGGGTGTTTTGGACTGAAGATGACACAACAATCTTCATAGGGAAGGATTGAAGTCTCGTAGGTACCTATCTTCATGGCAAGATTCATGATTTCCTGTTTGTCCATACCGACTAGTGGGCGGAGAACCAACTGATCACTCATGCTGTCAGTAAAGGCCATCGACTCAAGGGTCTGGCTCGCCACTTGGCTGAGTGCTTCACCGGTGACGATACAGGTCCCTTCTTCTCTCTCACTGATAGCATTGGCGACATGCATCATTGCTGCACGGAACATCAATGTGGTCTCATCCTCCCTGCTGTGTTGCTTGATCCAAAGCTGTGGCTCAGTGAACGGAACGACATGCAACCTGGTTCCCTGGAGATATGGGGCAATAAGACTTGCCAATGTTTTTACTTTTTCCAGGGCTTGGTCACTGGTGTACGGGTAGGCGTGGAAGTAAATACAATCCATCTTCAATCCCCGTTGTGCCATGCGATATGCTGCTACCGGACTGTCGATGCCTCCACTCAAGAGCAACATTCCCTTTCCTGCAGTCGAGACAGGCAAGCCCCCCGGTCCCGGTTTTGGAGAGGTATAGAGATAAGCTTGGTCCCTGATCTCACAATGGATGGTCAGATCAGGATGTTTCACATCAACGGTCATCTTGGGGTACATTTCATGGACTATCTCACCAAGAGAGCAGTCGATTTCATAACTGGTCATGGGAAAACTCTTGTCAGCGCGTTTGGCGATTGACTTGAAAGTTCCTACTCCTTTGTTGAATGGTTCATCCGCGATCAGTTTTTTTGCAGTCTCCCTGATAACAGAGATATCCTTCTCACAGCGTAGGCAACGAGAGTAGCCTACCACCCCAAAGGTGGTTCCCAGTGCCAATTCAACGGTTTCTTTAGGACACTCGTTGCTGATCTCAAAGAATATTCGACCTTTTTGGCGATTTACCTGTGTTTTATATCCTTTCAGTTTTTGCTTGATGTTCTGTTTCAGGCGCTTCTCAAAGGAATCGCGGTTCAAGCCTTTCAGGGAGATTTCTCCCAATCGTATTAAATAGAGAGTGGAATCTTTCATGCATGCTCCTGGATGAGTGTGGTGATGGCTTCGGCCAAGGCTTCAGCTTCTTCTGTAGTGGTATCAGCACTGAATGAAATTCGAATGCTGCTTTTTGCCAATGAGGGAGGAACCTGCATGGAGTCAAGGACTCCCTCTCCCTTCTGTTTTGCATTATTGCTGCAGGCAGAACCGGAGGAGACACAAAATCCCTTGTCATACAGCATCCGTGTGAATACTTCACTGGGTAGATTATTTGTGGCAATGTTCAGGATATAGGGTGAACAAGAGTCCACAGGGCTGATGGTTTGCAGGAAGGAGAGACGTTGCCTTAGCAGGGTATTGATCTGCTTGACCTGCCTCTCATGATCGGAAAACTGCTCCATGGCTTCTTTTGCTGCTTCCACCATGCTGACAATCCCAGGCAGATTCTCTGTTCCCGGTCTCAGTCCAGCCTCCTGTCCGCCGCCCCTTGAGAGACTCTCGATCGCTGGATCAGTGTTGTAGAGAAATCCAACTCCCTTCGGTCCATGGAATTTGTGCGCGCTGAAGGCTGCACTATCCACTCCCAGTGCTTCAAGGGAAAGAGGAATTTTTCCAAGAGCTTGGGTTGCATCGGTATGGAAGTGAATTTTTCTTCCTCCCTGCTCTTTTTCATAGGCACGAACTTCAGCAACCAAAGCCTGGATATCCTGGATAGTACCCACGACATTGTTCACGAGCATAAGGCTGACCAGGCGTGTTTGTTTAGTCAAAGCAGAGCGCAGATCTTCTGCCTTGATGAATCCACCCGGTGCATTGAGGGTTGTGACCTTCCATCCCAACTGTTTCATCAGCCGGACATATTCCTTGATGGAAGAGTGTTCAATGTTGCTGATGATCACATGTGGTTTTTGGAGTCTCCAAACCAAACTGTTAAAGACAATGGCATTTGCTTCGCTGGCCCCACCAGTGAAGGTCAGGGTCTCCTTGGGGACAGAAAGAATCCCAGATAGATCTTCCCTGGCTTGTTCGAGCTTTTCCTTTGCCTTGATCCCCTCAGCATGAAGACTGCTTGGGTTACCGATATATGTACTTGCTACATGTTGGTACACATCAAGAGCGGTTCTGCTCATGATGGTTGTGGCAGCACTGTCAAAATAGCGTATTTCTTGCATATCGGTATTGTGGGATAATGGGTGGATTTTTGCAAGTATGTAGGCTCAAGAGAGCGCTTGTCTTGGACCCCTGCTCTGGGGTATAACAATACTATGAAAAGCATGGTGACTACGCAGTTAGATAATGGCAAGCAGACAGAAGTATTGCTTGCTGACGACTTGAAGGACCTTTCGGTCCATCTTGGTGAGTATGGACGCTTGGTATTATGGGTGTTTGATACGAATACGGCAAAACTGTTCAAGCAGCTTCCTCCAAGCCATGTTGTCCTGGAAAGTGGAGAGAGTGCAAAGAATTTCTCTTCCTTGGAACGTATTCTCAGTGCAGCTCTCGATGAAGGCCTTGCACGTGATGGCCGGATCATCGGGTTTGGAGGGGGAGTGGTTTGTGACATGTCCGCCTTTGCTGCATCGGTGTATATGCGTGGTTGCCGTCTTACCTTGGTTCCCACTACCTTGCTTGCCATGGTTGATGCTTCACTGGGAGGCAAGGCCGCCATCGACTTCAAGGGAATGAAGAACATGGTCGGTTCGTTCTATCCAGCCAGTGAAGTGCTCATCTCCATCGATACCCTGAGAACCCTCAACGACAAGGAGTTTCTCAATGGACTGGCCGAGGTGGTCAAGCATGCTTTGCTTAGCCAGGATGAGGAACTCTACAAATTCCTGTTGGTTCGCAAGAACGAGATTCTCAGTAGGGACCCAAAAACATTGGCTGCCTTGGTGGAACTCTCGCTCAAGGTAAAGCAGTGGTACATTGAACAGGACCCAACAGAGACCAAGGGCATAAGGCAGAGTCTGAATCTGGGGCATACGTTTGGGCATGCCCTGGAGTCCTCATCCCACTATCTGATGTGGGGCCATGGTGCCTGTGTTGCGTGGGGAACCTGTCGAGCACTCGAGGCTGGTGTTGCACTTGGTGTTACCGACAAGGCATATGCAAGCGGGGTAACCAAGCTTTTCAAGAGCTTTGGGTATGACATTGAGTACCGTATCGGTCGTGGTGACTGGATTGAATACCGTGACCACCTGCTCAAGGACAAGAAGAAAGCGGACGGGAAGGTGCAATTTGTCCTGTTGGAAAAACAGGGTTCGACCGTCCTCAGTCCGCTTGATCTGCAGCTTATCCAGCATTTGGTTATAGCAAAGCCGATTTTCTAGGGAGCTATTCCACCAATTTCAACAGGTTGCCATAGATTTTGGTCACCTCTTTTGCCTGCTTCTTCATCTGTGCCGCCTCCAAGGAGTCGGCGAGGGTGAGAAGCGTGTAAAGCGAGGTGTCCAAGGCATCAAAGCAATCATCATCTGCAGTGAAACGATAGTTGCCGTTTCCACTCTCTTCCAATGCCACAAAATACAAGTGTTTTCGTTGTTTCTTGCTCTTGGTCAAAGCGAGCAACCAATGCAGGTTGTCAATGAGAGTGCCAGCATCCTCTATGGTGTATATTCCTGATGGAGGATTATCCAGAATACCCTTTCCTGGATTTACTTTCCCTTGCAATTCAAGTGTTGAGAAAAACTTATCTCCATAGTGAATATAGAATCCCCTGTAAAGAATGGCTACCGGGAAGTTCTTCGGTCTCTTGGGGACCTTCTCGTTCATCTGGTTGAGGTAGTTCAAATCCTCAAGCGGGATAAGGGCAACAAGCTTCTCTTTCTTCTTCTTTCCTCCAAGTACCAGCGTAGGATAGGTTCTCTTGTACACCGTGATGGTGGCCTTTCCCTTCTCCTCTCTCTCCTTGATGGCTTTTTCCCGTACCTCCTGCTTCTGAAGCTTGCCTGAAGGACGTTCCTTCTGTACCAATGCAGTAAGCTTGGGGTAGAGCTCAGGGGAGATGTCATCCAACCATGCCTTGTCCAGAGGACTGACACTACGGGCATAGAGCCTGCTGGTCTGTACAATCTCACCGGCTATGATGAACTGGGGAAGACTCTTGAAGTAGGCGCTTCCTGGGTGTATGAACACCTGGTCTGCGGTAAGACTCTTGTACATGTTTCCCCTCGCCTTGATACACACATACTGCATCAATCCACTGGCGATGCAGCAAAGATACTCTCTCACCGTTCCACCACTTGCAAGAGGGAATCCTACGTCTCCGCAGATTTCACCAAGTTGCTCATTGACATGGACTATCTCCTGCATTCCTTGGAAATCGAGATAGTTCTTCTTGCAGAAGCGTTGCTTGGCATCCTTGCCAGTATTGGCAGTATACTGATGGTAGATATTCAGGTAGGAAGCAAAATCGCCGTACTCCGTATTGTTGAACCTGCGGTGCGCAGCACGGCTGAGGTCCTCTTCCCCAGGAGGAAGGAGGAATGGCGTCTTGGTAGAGAGGAAACTCACTGCGATCAAGACCTCCTCCAGGACGTCTGGATGATTCATCATCGCTTCCACGATGACGCGGGAGTGACGGGGAAGCAGGGGGAATTTGCACATCAGGCTTCCGACAGTGGTCAGCTGACGCTTCTCATCGATTGCGCCGATGAACCTGAGTGTCTCCTCTGCGCTGGTGATGGCACTATGCTTAGGCCTGGTGATGAAAGGAAAATGCTCATAGTCAGTTATTCCCAGGTCACTCATACGTAGGACAACCTCGCTCAGGTCAGTCCTGAGAATCTCCTCTGTGCCATACGTCAGCCTGCTCTTGTAGTCATCTTCACCGTAGAGACGGTAGCATACACCAGGACTGGTACGTCCAGCGCGCCCCTTCCTCTGTTCACAACTTGAACGGCTGGTGGGAAGTGGGACTAGGGAAGAGGTGAAATCTTTCTGGTTGTAGAAGTTTATTTTTGCAATCCCGCAGTCGATAACGGTGGTAATACCATCGATAGTGACTGATGTCTCGGCAATGTTCGTGGCAACAACCACCTTGGTTTTTCCGGGGGAGGTATCGTTGAAGACCGACTCCTGCTCCTCTTTACTGAGCCTTCCGTACAACGGATAGATTTCCAGCCGCTTGTCAGTATCGGCCATATACAGTGCATTCACACAGTTGGTGATGTCAAACTCCCCGCTCATGAAGACCAGGATGTCACCACTTTTTTTCTTGGCCTCGGTAGTAACAATCTGGGTGATTGCTTCCACTTGATACTCAAGTGATTCCCGTTGCAGTGGCTTATAGATAACCTTTACAGGGTAGACTCGTGCATCAATGCTGATGATGGGAGCTTTATCAAAGAACTCACTGAATACCTTGGTATTGATGGTAGCACTGGAGATGATGACCTTGAACTCCGGGCGTTCCTTCATGACATGCTTGAGAAGCCCCAGGATGAAATCGATGTTGAGCGAACGCTCATGTGCTTCATCGACGAGTATGACTGAGTAGGAACGAAGCAGTGGATCGGCCTTAAGTTCCATCAGGAGAATACCGTCGGTCATGACCTTGATACGGGTTCCTGGGCTGGTGGTGTCCTCAAAGCGCATCTTGTAGCCTACGAATTCGTCGTTACGGGCTACCTGTTTCTTGATAAACTCACTGACACTGAGTGTGGCGATTCGCCTTGGTTGGGTAATTCCGACCTGCAGGGCATCTGCATAGCCAGCTTCATGAAGGATGAGGGGGATCTGAGTGGTTTTTCCACTTCCCGTTGGGCTTTCGACGATGATGACCTGATTTTCCTCAAGGCCATCAAGAATCTCCTGCCGGTGCATATAGACCGGCAAATGTTTCATGTCTTTCAAAGTAATTCCTTTCTTATAAGTGCAATAGCCGCCTCAATTGAGAGAGCTTTGTGCATATCCCTGTTCTTTAGATTCTTCAATGTAAGGGTAGAGGATTGTACATCCTCATCTGAAAGAAGGATAGCGAACGGTATTGCGTTTGTTTCAGCCCACTTGTATTGGGCTCCTTGTTTCTTGTTGAGCAAATAGACGGCCACCCTTAACCCATCCTTACGCATTGCTCGCGCGATTCGGTCATAGTGGGAAAAATGCTTAACATCGGTGTTGAAAATTGCCACATCAGCTGAGCTGGCAGATGCTACCAATGGGCTGGACAACTCCTCAAGTGCGGCTAACAGGCGATCCAAGCCAATGGAACTTCCCACTCCAGGGAGTTCCTCCTTGGTATAGAGGCTTGCAAGATCATTGTATCGACCACCACTGCAGACAGAGCCGAAATGGGGGAGTTCGGTGAGGAAGGTTTCATACACGATACCGGTATAGTAGTCGAGTCCACGTGTGATCGAGGGGTCAAAGGTGAAGTGTTTCTCAATCCCAGCCTCACAGAGGTAGGAGTAAATGGTTCTCATTCTCTCACTGTGTGGGTTCTCTCCACCAGAGAGGGCTGTGAGCCTATCCAAGGTGGTGAGAAAGGGCTCCTTTTCATCCTCCTTGCTGATGTACTGTAGAATTGCATTGGCCTTCTGTACGTCGCCTGTGAGTTCTCTCAAGAGCTTCAGTACTTCCTCTTTTCCAATCTTCCTGAGTTTATCTACTGTCCTGAGAATCTCTACGCTCAGTTCAAGCAGTCCATGATGTGAGAGGAAGGTGTTGAACAAACCCCGGTGTGCAATACAGAACTGGTAATTCTGAACACCCATTACCGAGAATGAACTATCCATCATGGAAAGGATTTCAAAATCAGCCTCTGCGTTGTCCACACCCACGATATCGAAGTCACACTGCGTGAATTCACGGTAGCGACCTTTCTGGGGATTCTCTCCCCGCCATACCTTATCTATATGGAAGCGTTTGAAGGGTAGGGAGAGTTCACTCTGGTGTTGCGCGAGAAAGCGAGCGAAGGGGACGGTCAGATCGAAGCGAAGGGCAACATCCCTCTCGCCATTGTCCTTAAAGTGGAAGATTTGCTTGTCTGTCTCGCCTCCACCCTTGCCAAGAAGGACTTCGGTGTATTCAAGTACCGGAGTATCAATGGGAACAAATCCATAGGACCTAAAGTGTTTCTCGAGGTTGTTGGTGATTGCTTTCTTTGGGATTTCCATGGAGGGCAAAAAGTCTCTGAAACCCTTGAGAACCCTAGGTTCTATAATGCTTCTTGCCTTCGGTTCCTTGCTCATTGATTCATACTCCTGTTGTGTTTTTGATGTGGATGGTGTACAAAGAGTGTATAACGAATCGCTTGTGCACTGCAATATGCGGTTCTTTTAACACCCTATACTTCTATGAGAGCGATATGCTGATACGATACAAACAAGACGAACATGGGAAAACGCTGCCTGTTGCGAATATTTACACCCAGACTGAACATAAGATACCAAACCATTTGATCGATCGTGATGCCCTTTGGGCTATCCGAAAGCTGCAAAACTCCGGTGCTGAAGCGTATTTGGTAGGAGGAGCGGTCAGAGACCTGTTGTTGGGAAATATTCCCAAGGATTTTGACCTCGCCACCAGTGCTTCACCTCGCCAGATCCAGCGTTTATTCTGGAATGCAAGGATCATCGGCAAGCGTTTCAAATTGGTGCATCTGGTATTCAAGGACAAGGTGCTGGAAGTATCTACCTTCAGGAGCGGAGAGGAAGCAATGGAGGGAAACAACAATGTGTTTGGTTCCATAGACCAAGATGCCAAACGCCGTGATTTCTCAGTAAACAGCCTTTATTATGATCCAACCAATGGCCAGTTGCTCGATTTCAACAATGCCATGGAAGACTTCAAGAAAAAGCGCATCAGCTCTGTCATTCCCCTCGATGAGACATTCAATGAGGATCCTGTTCGTATGATCAGGGCCATCAAGTATGCCTCCACCACAGGGTTTACCCTTCGCTGGAGTATCCGTGTAGCAATCCGCAAACACTCGGGAGAGCTTTCACGAGTATCGACAAGCCGTTTGACAGAAGAGGTGAACAAGATCCTTGCAAGCGGTCATAGTGTCAAGATTTTCAATGAGTTGAATAAATACAAGCTGCTTGTCTTTATGCTTCCTGCTTTCTCCATCTATTGCAATTTTCCCCAGGTACAGAAAAGTCTGGAGGAACTGGATAAGAAGGTTATGCTTGCCAAGCGTGGCAAGAGCGATGAAGTTGAGCTTGCTGATATGATCAAGGCTCTGGTAGACCCCTTGGTTATCTTTGCTGATGATCATATGAGTCCTGATGAACGATTCAAGGAAACATTCCGCCAGATCAAGGTGTTGATCAGTCCGATGACTCCTTCCAACTATGATATAGAGTTGGCTAGTGAACGCCTGTTGACTGAGCGTGGATTCAAGACACCGAGAAACTGTGTGAGGATGCGCAGGCCGGCAAACCGTGTTCCTCAGCGCAGGAAGCCCAATCCAAAGAGAAAGGGAAGAACAGAAGGGACTGGGGAAGTACAGTCTGGTTCACGAAGAAGGAACAACCGAAGGGGGCCGAAAAAAGGAACCCCCGCCCAAAAGGGTGGAGGGACTTCCAGTGAGCAGCCGAGGAGCAGTGCAGAGGCACACGATCTCTAACCCCATTCCTCTATCTCAATATTTACGCTGGAGACAAAGATGCCTCCATACTTCTCAAGGCTGTCTGCTATGTATTCCTGGAGTTCTCCAAGGGTGGTCGCTATCTGGTGTTGCATTGGCACGCGTAATTTTACCGTGAGTGCATACCCCTCTGCTTTCACCTGTACTTGTACCCGTTTTACTTTTATCTGACTGTCAAACTCATCGAGACAGTGGGCAACCATTTGGGTAAGTGCAGCTTCACTGACAGTGGTCTTGCCATATTTGCTGAACTCAGGACGTACGATGGTTTTCTCGAAGCTGACATTCCTGCGCTGGAAGGGTACTTGTCTTCCATGCTTGAAGAATACTCGCATGGAATCGTAAGCAATCTGTGGGTAGTTGCGGGTTATCTCGATTGAAGGAACAGGGATTACATGTTTCCCTTCGCTGTAACGGATACGCATGGCAGTATCAATCTGCTCCTTTGTTGCGATATCCTCGATGCGCATGAGTTTTTCAGGTTGGGGAAGATTAAGCCTGGCGGCAATCTTATAAATCATTTTCTCACTGGTCCCAATGATCAGGATCCTGTGATACTTCTGCTTGTTGAGTGCCTGCTTCACTTCCTTCTGATGTTCGGCATCATCGAAGACAGCGGTCCTTACGGCAGAGAGCATGTTCTCCTCCCGTTTGGCTGACTTGCCTGCGATGATGCGATCTCCACCGATGAGGAGACCGTCGTCAATGATCAGATCTATACGAAATTTTTGGGCTATCAGCTTTGAACGGAAGCTTTTCCCCGTTCCGCTCTTACCGACCAAAGCATACACTTTAATGCCCTTTAATTTCCAGAACGCATATTTAAATACTCGATTCATGGTTTTCATTATACCGAAATTCTTGTACAATAGAACAGCATTTGTTAAAATATGCATTCTGTACTATTAATCACCTACATAAGGAGCGTTATGCATGCAAAGAATACCTACGTTCAGTAAGGGTGGTGTGCATCCAGACGATAGAAAGGTATACAGTCGCTCAGAGGCTATTGAACGATTACCCATGCCTTCAGAATTAATTATTGCTTTATCCCAGCATCTTGGTGCCCCTGCAAAAGCCTTGAAGGCGAAAGGGGATACCGTAGTTAAAGGTGAAAAGATTGGGGAAGCTTCAGGCTTTATCAGTAGTGATGTTCACTCTCCAGTATCGGGGACCATCAAGGAAATACGCAAGGTCACCCTTGCCAACAGCGTCCAATGTGACGCATTTGTCATTGTTCCTGATGAAGAGCAACCTGCTGATACCGAAGAAAAAGTTGATTGGCAGAGCCTTGATGGCAACACGTTGCTCAGCAGTATCAAGGATATGGGGATTGTCGGTATGGGAGGGGCTACATTCCCTGCCCATGTTAAGCTATCCATCCCCAAGGACAAGAAAGTTGATAGCTTTGTAGTCAACGGTGTTGAGTGTGAACCCTATCTGACAGCTGACTACCGAATCATGCTCGAGAAAGGTGAGCAGGCCCTTGAGGGAGCAATGATTGCTGCCAAGATTGTAAAGGCTGAACGGGTCATTGTCGGAATAGAGATGAATAAACCCGATTGCATTGCCCATCTCCAGAAGATAGTCAAGGAGAAGGGGTATCCAATCGGAATCGTTGGGCTTCAGATGAAGTATCCCCAGGGAGATGAAAAGCAGTTGCTCAAGGCCACACTAAACCGCGAGATCCCTTCTGGCAAGCTTCCCCTCGATGTAGGTGCAGTAGTGGCGAACATTGGTACCTGTAATGCAATTTATGAGGCAGTTGTCTTGAAGAAGAGCCTATATGAGCGAGTTATCAGTGTTACCGGTGAGTGTATCGCCAATCCCAAGAACATCCTTGCCCCGGTAGGGACGAAGATGAGTGACCTGCTTGCCTTCTGTGGAGGATTTTCCAGTGAACCAGAGAAACTGGTCAGTGGTGGCCCTATGATGGGTTTCTCCTTCTTCGATACAGAAACGCCGATGACTAAGGGCTCCAGTGGCCTGCTTGCTCTCGGTGCTCAGAAGAAATATCGTTCAACCGCTTGTCTCAATTGCGGTCGATGTGTGGCAGCCTGCCCAATCGGGCTGATGCCTGCAAAGCTTTACCGTTATATCAC
>NZ_JAEKNT010000291.1 GCF_016406725.1 Sphaerochaeta sp. S2
GTCTAAGTGCTTCTGGAATATTGACAGAACCATCTGCGTTTAGATTGTTTTCCAAAAATGCAATTAGCATTCTAGGTGGCGCAACAACTGTATTGTTTAATGTATGAACGAAGCCTTTGCCACTATCGCCATTACGTCTGATTTTAAGTCTTCTAGCTTGAGCATCCCCTAAATTTGAGCAACTACCAACTTCGAAGTATTTCTTTTGTCTAGGAGACCATGCTTCTATGTCCACTGATTTTACCTTTAAATCTGCTAAGTCACCTGAACAACATTCAAGTGTACGTACTGGAATATCTAAAGTTCTAAAGTATGCAACTGTATTTCTCCATAATTTATCATACCATTCCATGCTTTCTTCAGGCATACATAGTACAACCATTTCTTGTTTTTCGAATTGGTGTATTCTATAGACGCCACGTTCTTCGATACCATGTGCACCTTTTTCTTTTCTAAAGCAAGGTGAATAGCTTGTAAGTGTATGTGGCAATGTCTCTTCTTGAACAATTGAATCAATGTATTTACCAATCATTGAGTGCTCACTTGTACCGATAAGATATAAGTCTTCACCTTCAATTTTGTACATCATTGCATCCATTTCAGCGAAGCTCATAACTCCTTGGACAACATCACTTCTGATCATATATGGTGGAATACAATAAGTAAAACCTTGATCAATCATGAAGTCTCTAGCATATGATAATAATGCGCTGTGTAATCTCGCAATATCACCCATCATGTAATAGAATCCTTGACCAGCTACTTTTGCTGAACTTTCTAAATCAACACCTGAGAAAGTTTTCATAATATCTATGTGATAAGGTATGTCAAACTCAGGTACAAATGGCTCACCATATTTTTCAAGCTCTACATTTTCTGAATCATCTTTCCCAATTGGTACAGATGAATCGATGATGTTTGGAATTTGCATCATAATTTCAGTAACCTTTTCATCTAATTCTTTTCGGATTACTTCTAAACTTGAAAGTGTATCAGCATTTTCTGCTACTTGTGCTTTTACTTTTTCAGCTTCTTCTTTAAGTCCTTGACCCATTAGTTTTCCGATTTGCTTTGATAAACTATTTCTACTCGCTCTAAGCTCATCTACCTCGGTAATT
>NZ_JAEKNT010000292.1 GCF_016406725.1 Sphaerochaeta sp. S2
GCTATTGGCAATACGTTGATCATTTCTGCTAGCGAGCAGCCTTTACCTTATCGAGGGTCTTTCCTTCCATCTCTTCAATTCCTGCTGGGACGGTCGGATACCAGTTGATGTTTGCCAGTACCTCTGGAGGGAGGCCACGGGTAAAGTTTGCCTTGATCTCGGGATCAAGATAATTCACAGCATCCTTGGAAGCTGTTCCATAGGTCTCTCGATTGGTGAAGAACGCAGCATTCTCAGGCTCCAACATGAAGTTGATGTATGCATATGCTGCATCAAGGTTTTCACTCTTTGCCGGTATGGCGAAGGTGTCGACCCAAGCAAGTGCTCCGCTGGTTGGGGCGATATAGTCGATGTTTGGGTTCTCCGCATGAAGTTTCCATCCAGCCTGTTCCCAAGCTGATGCTGCCCAGACCTCTTCAGAGCGGAGAGACTGCAACAGCTGGTCTCCGTTGTCCCAGTAGGTTTTTACTGAAGGCTTTCCAGCGATGAGAACTTTTTCCATCTCGTCAAGGAAGTCCTGATATGCTTCTGGATCATTATAGAGCTCGAATGGATCATAGCCGAGGGAGAATCCCATGCCTATAAGGGTAGGTCTCTTCAGGCGGTAGGATACTCTTCCTGCATACTTGGGATCGAGAAGATCCTTGAAATCCTTAACATCCGGTGCCAAGGCCTTGTTGACTACCAAGCCTTCAGTTCCATACACGTGTGGAACAGCGTAGGATTCTCCGTCCACCAAGGTGTTTTTCTTCACTGCCTCAAGCAGGGAAGCATCAATCTGTTCGGTCTCGATCCTTGCATAGTCGATTGGCTGGTAGATGCCATACTGCTCAACGACAGAGGAGATGCGGTCCTGTGAGGGCTGGGCAAGGTCAAATCCGCCGCCACGGGTTGCTCTGAGCTTGCTGATCATCTCTTCGTTGTTGCTGAGGGTCACCTCAACCTTGTAGCCGGTTTCCTCAGTGAACTTATCAAGCAGTTCCTGCGGGGCATACCCTGACCAGGTGATGATTCGTAGCACGGGATTTTTCGTCTCGGCTGATGCTTGGGCATAGATTAAACTGCCCATAACCATTAGGACCATGAGAACAAGAATGACTTTTTTCATACAGAATTCCTCCTTCAGGAATGTAAGATGCCTTCTCCTAACTCTGATTACGTCTATCTCCTTTTTTAATCAGCACCTCATAGGTATCGTAGGTCTTGACAACTCCAAAGTCAATTCCAATCTAGGAAAGATAAATTTGTTATGTATGAAAGATTTGTTTTGATTTCATGAAAGAGCGTAAGTCAATGCGTTTTCTGTTCATCTGATGTGAGGTTACAAGAAAAATAAATTGGTGCAACCGGGGAGCGTTTACTCGAGAGTGCGAATATAACAACGCCTTCGTTTGTGTTGTTCGGTCTTGAAGCTCTTCCACTGCGTTTGCACATTCTCGTTGTACTCCAACTCAGGGCCGGTCTCAGCGTAACGGACCCCGTTTGCGAGTGCTGTCTTGATACCTTCCTGGAGGATGATGGCATTCACCCCTCTTCCCATATATTCAGGTTTGACTGCGATAAGGTACATATCCAGCACTTCGTGCTTCTTAAGTGACCTGAGAATCCGGACAAAACCGAGCGGAAACAGACGCCCACGCGATTTCTGCATTGCCAGAGAGAGGGAAGGGACCATGATTCCAAACCCAATGACCTTCTCTTTGGCATCCACGACAACGTAGATATACTCAAGGCTTACCAGGCTTAGAAATTGCTTGATGGCAAGGTTTATCTGTCCATCGGTAAGCGGGCAGAATCCATAAAGCTCTGCAAATGCTTCATTATACATATGGAACATCTGGTGGGCGTAGGGCAGTACCTTTTTTTTGCTGGTAAAGGAGAGTAGGCGGTATCCATGGCGCTTTTGTGCGATTTCACTGATTCTCTCAATTCTTGGATCGATTTTTTCAGGTACAAAGACCTTGTATTCAACCCAGTCCACGTCTTTGGTAAAACCCAGTTGTTGCAGGTGTTCATGGTAATAGGGATGGTTGTACAAGGTGATAAACATACTGAGCTGGTCGAAGCCTTCAACCAAGAGTCCTTGTTTGTCGAGGTCTGAGAAACCAATGGGGCCGATGATGGTATCCATTCCCTTTTCCTTGCCCCACGAGAAGACTTTTTCGAAAAGGAGTTTGCTGACTGCAATATCGTCAATTACGTCATAGCGAGTGAATCGGATATACTTTTTCTGTTGGGCCTTGTTCAGCTTATGGTTGATCAAGGCAGCAATACGCCCAACTACCTTCCCCTCTTTTTTTGCAAGGAAAGCTGCAACATCAATATATTCGAATGCTGGGTTCTTCTTAGGATTGAAGTTCCACTTCTCATCGAGGATCAAGGTAGGTACATAGTAAGGGTTGTCTTTATAGAGTTGGTTTGGAAATGCAAAGAATTGGTTCCAATCACGATTAGAGGAGACAGAATGGATAGTAATCATGTTGCCCTCCTCCTAGCATTTTTGCCCATTGTACTGCATTTTAGGTGGGGAGTAACTATAATTGAGCGTAATATTTTTACATTTCTCTAAAAAATGTATAGTTTAGGGGTGCTTATATTGGGCTTATAAGGCTGTTTTGGCTACAAAGTACAGTCTCCTAAGCAGCTGGTAACGGTTGTAGAGGTATGAACGAGAAATGAAAGCCTATGAGTGATGAGGTGCCTCATCGTGGTAAGTTGATGATTGCTTTCTCTTCATGCACTATTTTCTTAGCGTTTGTCACCGAGTATTTTACAATACTTATTGCATGACTTTCCGCTTGGTAAGTAAGTACATACCACACAGGTAGCGTCGATTCAAAGAGGGAGTTTCGTCCGTGGAATGATTCACAAACAAATTCTGTTGTGGTATCTGTGAAATGATAAATTTTGCTGGAAAGATGTAGATGACCGGCTAGATACAGCCCTGTTTTTGATTCTACCATGGTCTGTAGTAGCAGTGCTCTTTCATGAGGATTCGATAAGGAGAAGTAGAACGTATCAGGGCCCCCATATACCGGAAAATGGGAACAGAAAATCTTGGGGTTGGGGTCCTCTCTTACCGCTCTCATAAGATTGTCTAGTTGGTTCTTTCCAAGACTTGCGTTACCGGTATCAAGAAGATAAAACGAGAGACCTTTATGACTGAATCTTCTCGCAGTAGAAGGATTGATGTACTGAGTAAAATACTCTCTCCCAATATTTCTTACATCATGGTTTCCCAGGACTGCATTGGTTCTTATTGACCGGTTCTCAAGTTCCATAATGAAATCTGCATACTTTTGGTACTCCCACTCTTTGGAATATGCAGTACCATCTCCAAGGCTCAATGCAAAGTCCAAGGGATACTCATCTGAATTCTGATATTCATCTACCCACTCAAAGAACTCATCAAATGCCCAATACACCCCTTCTTCCGTCCTTCCGAAATGGATATCGCTCAAGACAAGGAATGAGAATGAATCTGTTTCCGTGTTCGTGGTTATTTCCTGGTCAAAAGACCCTCCAGGGTGGTTTCTTTCAATCCTCGAATAGCCAACGGCTTCAGAACAGCCAACAAATGAGCAAAGGCTTATCAGTACCAATAAGCTTATAAGAAGTACAGATCTATGAGGTCCATTTTGCATAGATTTCTGCCTCCTTTGTAAAGAAAATGACGGACTCCGGATATACATCAGAATATTGAAGATCGTAAGTTCCCCCAATATGCAGGGAATCGGTAAGCTTCCAGGCAATTCCGGCTCCTGTGATCGGACTCAATAATTGGCAAGCATAGGTGAACATGGTGCTCGTGGACATATGGGCAGAGAGTTCCAGACGGTCAAAGCTTGTACAGGTTATTTTCGCTGAGAGATAGGGGCTGGCATTGTAAAGTGGTTTGTCAATGAAAGGAAGTACCGACATGCTTCCCTGTACTCCTAGTCCATACGAGAGATCCCACGCAAGATTCTCACCTTGAAAGAAAAATTGTCGTTCGTACCCGATTATTACATCGAACAGATAGGCACTTGCAGTACCGAATGAACCATGAGCGTATGAGATAAGTGCGTTCTTTGTCCATGAAGGTTGCTCAGCCAAAATGAACGAGGATCGAAGTGCTACATCTTGCATTTGTGGTTGTTGTTTATATCCGAGGAGAAATGATCTATCTTGATACTCAACTCCAAGCACAGTAGCCAAAGAGGTAGCTTTTGTTGCAACTATTGAGCTGCTCAAACCAATTGTCTGTAGTATATGTGTCCGCCTATAGGGGGCTGCACTGATGAAAAAGACATTCATCAATACAATGATCAGGCATAGGCGTAGAGAGGATTTGGAAATTTTCCTAGAAAGGTTTTGTATCATACCAATATTAGTACCTGCTCACAGTGAATTTTATAGGTAAGTATACAAGGAAAAATCGAATATTCAAGAAAAAAACACTCCCTAAGCAATGTTTATTGAACATCTGTATGGTTCATTACTCGTGCATTTGTTCTATGGAAATACAAGATTTCAACCGACTATGTATGATGGGGATGATGTTTTCCTATACCGTATGTAGTAGAATTTCTCTACTGCGAGGACAATGAGTATGAAAACACCCTTAACTGATACCTATGACAAGAACTTTCTCCTGGAGACGATGATGGGGCCGAATGCGATGCGGATCACCGAAGAACTGGCAAGTTCGCTTCCCATTGCTCCAGGTATGCGCATTCTTGATCTCGGCTGTGGTATGGGAATCTCATCCATTCTGCTTGCAGAGAAATATGACGTGACTGTTTTTGCCGCTGATCTGTGGATATCTCCCACCGATAATGCCAAACGCTTTGCCGAGCGTGGGCTTGATGCAAAGATATTTCCTTTCTTGGTGGATGCAATCGATTCGGATGAGGAAGGGTATGCCCGTATCCATCAAGATATTTGCGTAAGCTGCGGACTATGCACAGTATCCCTGTCTCTGATAAACATAGGATGTTGCCGAAGAA
>NZ_JAEKNT010000293.1 GCF_016406725.1 Sphaerochaeta sp. S2
ATTGGAAGGTATTCTGGGAAGAGGTACCATAGACAGAAGGAGGCTTACCATGAATACAATCACTGACCATATCCTCTCACGTAGAAGCGTGCGAAGTTTTTCCAATGAACAGATAAGAGATGAGGACCTCGATCTCATTCTCAAAGCAGCCATACTTGCCCCCAATGGGATGAATCAGGAACCCTGGCACTTCACTGCAATCCAGGATCCAAAGACCTTGCGGGAGCTCGATGAAAAGGTGGCAGGTCCAGGCGAATCATTCTTTTACCATGCACCAACCCTGATTCTTGTCTCCATTGAGATCGGGAATGCCTTTGAGAAAGAAGATACCGCCTGTGCAATGACCAACATGATGCAGGCCGCTCATGCCCTTGGATTGGGTTCAGTGTGGTGCAATCGGATCAACCACAATCCTAAGCTTGGTGTACAACTCTCGTCATACGGCGTACCCGAGGGATACAAGGTAACGGGAACCCTTGCTGTAGGATATCCCAAGGGTGACTATCCTTCACCAAGAGTGCCTAAACAGGGTACCATTACCTATATTCGTTCGTAACCTACACGCAATTGAGTGGTTAGAACTCTAGAGACAGGGAGAAGGCATATTACCTTCTCCTTGTTGTACTAGGCAAATTTGGGGAGGGAATCATGGGAAGGCGTACAAACAAGGCGAAAAAAAGGGGAAAGAGAATCCTGATTTTCCTCGTGATACTGGTAGTTCTCTGGGTGTTGACCATTATACTTGCACCAAACGAAGAAGAATATGTACAGACCTCGACTTCGGGGATTCCTGACCTGGAACTACCAGCTTACTCCCCAACCGATATAGTGGTTACCCACCCGGGATACACCCTCCTCTACGATGAAGAGCATGAACAAGCTCGTTGGGTAGCCTATGAGCTTACCCGGAGCGAACTGTACGGGATGTACGAGCGTGGAGATGATTTCAGAAGTGATCCTTCGATTCCCAGTGAATCTGCATCCTTGAATGACTACCGAGGAAGTGGATATGACCGAGGACACCTAATTCCTGCAGCGGACCTCTCATGGTCAGAAGAAGCAATGAGTGGTTCATTCTACCTCAGCAACATGAGCCCACAGGAAGGACAATTCAACCGGGGCATATGGAGCAAGCTGGAGGCAACAGTTCGGAATTTTGCCGATACGGAAGGAAGTATCTACGTTGTCACTGGTCCTGTCCTGACTGACGGCCCGTATGACACCATTGGAGACAATGAAGTCTCCATACCAAACCAGTACTACAAGGTAATTCTGGACTACCGGGAGCCAGAGCTCAAGTCCATCGCCTTCCTGCTCCCCAATGAGGGATCGAAAAAAGATCTTGAGGATTTCGCCACCAGTATCGATGAAATCGAAACCATTACCGGTATAGATTTCTTCCACCGCCTACCAGATCCTCAGGAGACAGAACTTGAGGCGGAATATGATGTCAGAGCTTGGGATTTTAATACATTCCAGGTGAGTAAAGCTGACCGCGAAGCCTTCAATGCAGATCCTACCAACGAGGTCAAGCAACCCCAGAAAGCCACTGGTTGGTACGCAGTTGCAAAGAGTACGCTGAACACCGTCCTGTATCTGGTTAAGAGCCAGAGCCTGAACCTCATTGAGATTTTCATTCCAAAATCCACGCTCAAGGCTGCAGTTCCATTCCTGTACTGATCGAGTGGAAGAGTGAAGCAAAAGCACTCTCTTCACGGAAGAAGACTGGGGGCATCCAAGGGGGGCATCTACACAGCAACTGCCCCCTTGGAAGCGTTCCTTGGGTTAGTACAAATTTCCTCAGGTGGTCCGCTTGTGGTACTCTACGCAACCAGAGCCCTGCCTGACAAGGGAAAGTTCAGGGCAACACTTTGTCTGCTCTGGACCACACTGAACACCATCATCATTGCAGGATATCTCATTGAGGGATCCCTGACGCTTCCGGTGGCAAAAACCACAGCGATGCTTGTTCCGTTTGTGGTGGCAGGCATCATTGCAGGGGAGCATATCCATGACAAGGTTGATGCACGTCATTTTTCCATAATTGTCTTTTCCATGTTATTTGCTACTGGTATAGTGATGGTACTATTTGCGAGGTAATATTATGAAAACATCCCGGTTTCACGTACCGTTGGATCTTGTAAGAAACAATCCAAACGAGAAGATCCACTCAATTGATTCCTCCCGCTTCAAGAAGTATGGGCGAATTCTCCATGACTTCGATACATCCTACTTGGTTGCACTTGCTGACCGTGTGACTGAAATTCCTGAGTCGGATATAACGTATGAGACGTTCCTTCCCGTTCTGGAAGAACAGCCTCTTATGGAAGAACTCAAACTCTATTATGGTGAACAGGACATCCAGATCGGGTACTGCAATGGGAAGAACCAGAGTATCAACGGGATGGAGTACCATAAAAGCCCGGAATTGTTCATTGCAGTAACCGATTGCCTGCAGTTCCTGACGGAGTTCTCGGAATTGGACAATTTCGATTCTGTCGACACCCGATCAGCTGAGCTGTTCTTTTTCCCGAAAGGTTCAGCGGTCATCGTTGAAGCCAATGTACTGCATCTCGCTCCCTGTGGAGCGTCAAAGGATGGGTTCAAGTCAATCATTGTCCTGCCCAGGGGAACAAACGAGCCACTATCGAAGAGCATGGCTGAGAAAGTCTCCAAGAGCAGTGACCCGGAAGCGAAGTTGCTGCTGAAGAACAATAAATGGATACTCGCCCATCCAGAGAGAACCAATCTGGTCAAGCAAGGTGTCCATGCAGGAC
>NZ_JAEKNT010000294.1 GCF_016406725.1 Sphaerochaeta sp. S2
ATATAATGCAACCAACGTTACTGTAATGGAGGTTGCAATAATGAAGTTTTTCGGAAGGGCCTATGAGCTCGATATCCTCAACACTATTTACATGCAGTGCAAATCCTCATATGGAAAGATTACGGTAATTACCGGACGAAGGCGAATAGGGAAGACGCTTCTTGCAAAAGAATACGCAAAAGACAAGGACTCAGTGTATCTGTTTACAAGTAGGAAAACGGAGAAACTGTTGTGTGAGGAGTATCTTCCATTATATGAACAATTGACTGGGGAGCCTTATATCGGAAGCATTGAACGATTCTCTGAGATTTTCGAATTATTCATGAAATATGGAATCACTAAACCATTCGTTCTTATAGTTGATGAGTTCCAGGAGTATGCACACATAAGCCCAAGTGTTTTTTCAGAGATTCAGAATATCTGGGATTCTTATAAATTCAGGACCCATGTGCACATTCTTTTTATTGGATCAATATATTCCATGATGGTTAACATCTTTCAGAACGAGAAAGAACCTCTCTTTGGAAGAGCAGACAGAATCCTCTATCTAAAACCTTTTTCAATATTCACGATAAAAGAAGTTCTTGAAGTGTACGATGCATATACTGTTAATAACTTGTTTATATACTACCTCATTACTGGGGGAGTTCCACGATATATGGAGATACTCCTTGAAAATACCTGTTTTACACAGGAAATGGTACTTGATCACATACTGAGTAAAGATTCCTTTTTCTTAGAGGAAGGAAAAAATCTCCTTATCCAGGAATTCGGGAAAGAGTATGGAATCTATTTTTCAATACTTGAGTTGATAGCTTCTGGTAAAACATCAAGGCAAGAAATTGAGTCGGTAATCACCAAGAGTATTGGTGGACATCTCCAACGTCTTGAGGATGAATATGATATAGTCAGAAAAGTACGTCCCATTGGCGCCAAGAAAGATTCAAGAAATCAGAAGTACCAAATCAAAGACCATTTCATGAGATTCTGGTTTCGATTTATCTACAAGAATTTTTCTCAAATTGAAAATGAGCGATTCACCTATGTAATAAAACTGATACATCGAGATCTCCCTACCTATTCAGGGCATACCCTTGAACGTCTATTCCTTGATATCTATTCTCGATCTTCAGACTATTCTGTCATTGGCACCTATTGGGAACGGGGAAATAAAAATGAAATAGACCTCGTAGCGATTGATGATTTCCATCGAACGATAAGCATTGCAGAAATCAAACTCAACAAAGAGAAGATCAGCATACAAAAACTACAGAAAAAAGCAGAGGGATTAGTGAAAACCTATAGTGATTATGCAATACAATATGAGGCTCTATCAATGGAAGACATTGAGGATAAAATGGAGGAATACACAGATCCCTCCTAGATCGATTGGTATCCACTTGGTCTGCCATGAAGAGCCTCTTGCTGTCAGATAGGAAAAATCAGTATCTGAATATTGCAGCAACACCAGTAGTGCTTGGCATCATATCCTTCGGAATGACAAGCACTTCTCCTTTTCTCATCAAGGTTAATTCAGCAATGTCATCCAAAAGGTCATCAAACGCTGGTTCTTTTATGTCTCCGTATTCCACCTCTCCAGTCGCTCGGTTGATCTTTCCCGGTACTATTTTGCTTTCCTCTATGAGTAGGGTTGCGATCCTGCTATTGAAAGCTGCTTTTGCTACCACTTTAACATCAGATGAGCCCAAAGTTTCGGCTTCAGCCATCTTATAGGATTCCTTTGCCTTTTCTATCTTCCTTAGAT
>NZ_JAEKNT010000295.1 GCF_016406725.1 Sphaerochaeta sp. S2
GTCCTGCACTCACTATTTTCTTCGATTCATTATATGTTTCTTTTGGCTGGGGCATTGCTTCCAGATACAGTGGATTTGGGATAATGAACCCTCTCCCTGCATCCCCATAGTAATACTCCTTGGCTCCAAGAGTTTGAAATATTGCGTTATCAGCGAGATGGCGGTATGCAAATTTAATGATTCGTTTCTCAATTTCCTTGAAAGCTATGGAAGTATTTGGGTCATTACGCTCAGACAAGAGTACAGGAACAGGAAGACCAATACATGCGTAAGCAGCTAATGTCCCACTGTATGACATCATACCCATTACCAAATCAGGCTTAAGCTCTGAAATGGTCTTCCTAATACTACGCATCAACGAAAAATCTCTGACTATTGCGCTCTTGTGGCCAGAAGCATCATACCAAATATAGCGGATATCTTCCGAGAGCGAGTATGCAGGTACAGTCTTTGTGAGCGAGATAATTGTCACATTCACATTCTGCTCGACAAAATAATTAGAAAGATAGGCAGTAACCCGCTCGGCACCACCAAAAGACATTCCCGTTATGACAATCGCAAGTTTCATTCTCTATCCCTACTCTTTTCCATAAAAGAAAAATTGTTGGCTTCCAGGCATGCTCTGCACCTCTTTTCTCTATCGCTTCTCTTCATGCAACATCAGAGCAATCAAATAAAGAATCCAGTATCAGATAGAATATCCAGTGTTCGCTCAATTCCTTTTTGTATGGGATATGCAGCAACATATCCAAGCCTCTGAATTTTTCCAGCATCAAGAATTGCTTTGGTGGCCTTTGAATACCCGGCTTTTTCGACCTCAGAAGGGAGATCAAACACTACACTGGTACCGCTATGGGAAGCTACCAAGGAGGCCAAGTCACGTAGTGTGCAGTCCGAGCTCGTATCGGCAACGTTGTATGCAGTCCCATCTTCTCCTGTATACAAGAGAAGCAGTAGCGCAAATACTGCATCAGAGACATAGGTGTATGAGTACAGCTGGTTTCCCTCACTTTTCAATACGATATCTTGCTTAGCCAGCCCATTCTTTAAAAATTGTGCAATTGCCTTTGAATCACGTTCAAGCATGGTAGGCCCATATACCCGGGAAAGACGGGCAATGACAATATCCAAATCACACTGTTTTCTATAAGCTTGACAGAGTGCTTCTCCTACACGTTTACTTTCAGGATACCCGGCGCGAAGCGTATTGGAATCAAGATAGCCA
>NZ_JAEKNT010000296.1 GCF_016406725.1 Sphaerochaeta sp. S2
GGATGTTTGCGTCCACCCTGGGGAGGGACTGAGGCATCAGTACCTTCGATGATCTTCAGCAGAGCCTGCTGGACACCTTCGCCACTGACATCACGGGTGATGGAAGGATTCTCTCCCTTCTTGGCAATCTTGTCGATCTCATCAATGAAGATGATTCCGAACTCAGCTGCCTTGATGTTGTCATTTGCATTCTGGATAAGCTTAAGCAGTATGTTCTCGACATCCTCACCAACATATCCTGCCTCGGTGAGCGTGGTGGCATCTGCAATAGCAAAGGGAACCTGAAGCTTCTTTGCAAGTGTGGAGGCTAGCAATGTCTTACCTGTGCCGGTGGGGCCCACCATCAGGATGTTCGACTTGTCCAGCTCGACGCCTTGCTCTGATATCTGTTTCTGGTATTTAACACGTTTATAGTGGTTGTACACTGCAACCGCGAGTACTCGTTTTGCATCTTCCTGGCCAATTACGTATTCATCCATGTACTCCTTCAGTTCCTGAGGGGTAGGGATGTGTTCGGGAAGACCGACCATTTCCTCCTGGAAGCTTGGGTCTCCGGCAAGCATATCATTACAGACCTTGATGCACTCATCACAGATGGCAACACCCGGTCCGCTGATCAATCGCTTGACCTCATCTTGACTTTTTCCGCAGAACGAGCAGACTTTTGCATTTCTTGCCATTACTAACTCCTTCTCATAACACTATCGACGATGCCGTAGGAGACAGCATCATCACTACCGAGGAAGAAATCTCGTTCCACATCCTTGGCGATCTGCTCATAGGTCTTATGGGTATGCCTCGCGATGATGTCAATGGTAAGATTCTTAATACGACCAATCTCCTTGGCATGGATGGAGATATCGGATGATTGGCCTTCAACTCCGCCCCACGGTTGATGGATCATGACCCGTGCCGAGGGGAGTATGAATCGCTTTCCTTCCTGTCCAGCACAGAGCAACAATGCACCCATGCTTGCTGCCTGTCCAATACAGATGGTCTGGATGTCACTATGCAGGTACTGCATGGTGTCATAGATAGCCAAACCAGCGGTTACGGAACCTCCGGGGCTGTTGATGTAAAGGCTGATGTCTTTTGTTGGGTCCTCAGACTCAAGGAACAACATCTGCGCCACAACCAGGTCGGCTGTTGCATCATTGATTTCCCCATCAAGGAAGATGATGCGGTCTTTAAGCAGGCGACTGAAAATATCATAGGCTCTTTCGCCTACACCTGACTGCTCTACGACCATTGGTATGTTTGATTGCATCCTTTCGGGATGGATATTCATGGTAAAAGCCCCCTTTGGTAGCTTGGATTGAAAAGGCGGAACCAGTGAGGAACCGCCTTTTCACACACTATGCACTCTTGAGCATCTACGGCTTATGCGCCGTAGGTTTCGCTCATAAACGTCTCGTAAGCGACTTCCTCGCCTTCCTCAAACGTGTTGTTCTCCTGCAAGAACGGTGCAATCTTCTGGAAGCGCAAGTCATCCTCGATCATGGTGCGGTAGTAATCCCGCTGAGCCTGGTCGGTGACATCCTTCAGCTGCTCTTCCACAACCTTGTTCAATTCTTCTTCCTCAACGGTGAAGTTTTCTGCTTCCTTGACCTTTTCCATGATCAGCTGGATGCGCAGTGACTTTGCTGCAGCCTCTCTCCAAGGAGCGGTGATATCCTCCTTGGTCTGGTTCTGGAACTTGAGGAATTGCAGGATCTGCTCTTCACTCAGGCCAATCTGCTGGATGTAACGCTTCCAACTCTGCTCAACTTCCATGTCGATCATGCTCTGGGGAACAGCGATGGTAGCCTTCTCAAGAAGAGCCTCGCTCAATGCATTCAGCTTCTCATTCTCAAGCTTTGCATCGAGGGCTGCCTGCAGCTTCTCGCGGGTTGCCTTCACTAGGTCATCGACGGTCTTGTACTCTTCCTTGACATCCTGTGCAAACTCATCATCGAGCTCAGGGATATCACGGAATTTCACGCTCTGGACATTCACCTTCAGGGTGATGGTCTTTCCTGCATACCCCTCAACAGTTGAATCCTCTGCATAGGTCTTGGAGAAAACCTTCTCTTCCCCACTCTTCATGCCAACGACATCTTCATCAATCTGGTAGAAATTGGTGGTGCTTCCCAAGGTGAAAACGAACTCTTTGCGTTCGGTTCCAGGAACCTCGTTCTTCTCTTCGTCCAGTTCAACATAGTCAAGCGTGACAATGTCGCCCATTTCAGCAGCGCCATCCTTGTCGATGACCATTGCATTCTGCTCACGGAGCTTGTCGAGTTCAGCAGTAACAGCCTCTTCACTCAGTGTTACCT
>NZ_JAEKNT010000297.1 GCF_016406725.1 Sphaerochaeta sp. S2
ATCTAACTCTATCGATAAGATTTCCTAAAGCTCCACCAATAATTATCGCCAAGGATAGCTTAAAGGCTACTTCTCCTGTCTTTAATATTTTTATCAAATAGTATATTAATGCGCCAACAACGATGGCTGTGACTAATATTAAAAGTGCCTGCTTATCCCTCAATATGCTAAAAGCTGCTCCTGTATTCCTTGCATATGTCAAATGGAATATATCTTTAACTATGGGTATAGCACCTATCGGTTTTAATTGTGTTTCTACAAGATATTTAGTCCACTGATCAATCCCTGTCACTATTGTGATAATAAAAATATAGAACATTTTCTCCTCCTTATAAATTTAAATACAGATACCCCTTGATTTTATCTTTGAGGAAATAAATCAAGGGGTTAATAAATCATGTAGGCTTATATACTTTTTGTATTCATTACCCTCATTGCATTTAATATTGCGATTATTGCCACACCCATGTCAGCGAATACAGCTTCCCACATAGTTGCAACTCCCACCGCACCAAGTGCAAGGAATATGGCTTTAACCCCTAATGCAAACACAATGTTTTGCATCACAATTTTCCTAGTCCTTTTTGCTACTTTAATTGCAGTGACAATTTTTGATGGTTCATCCGTCATGATAACTATATCAGCTGCTTCAATTGCAGCATCAGACCCCAAGCCGCCCATTGCCATGCCAATATCAGCTCTCGCAAGTACTGGTGCATCATTGATACCATCTCCAACAAATACAATTTTCCCCTTATGAGATTTTTTAGCATCCAGATCCTCAATTTTTTCTACCTTGTCGGCCGGTAACAATTCAGTATAC
Source organism: Sphaerochaeta sp. S2 (assembly GCF_016406725.1). Classification (GTDB taxonomy): domain Bacteria; phylum Spirochaetota; class Spirochaetia; order Sphaerochaetales; family Sphaerochaetaceae; genus Sphaerochaeta. The sequence continues at coordinate 824 of NZ_JAEKNT010000297.1, forward strand.
ACCTTGTCAATTCCAAGTTGGGTTGCTATTTTTTCCCCAACTGCCTTCGAATCACCAGTAAGCATAACAGTATTTCTAACACCTAATGCCTTCAATCCTTTAATCGCATCAGCTGAATCTTCCTTCACTGCGTCAGAGATTACAATATTGCCTGCATATTTCTTGTCTACTGCAACATGTACTATTGTACCCAGAGTCTCAACTTCCTGATATTTAATGTTTTCTTTATTCATCAGTTTGCTATTTCCGGCAAGAATCTCTTTACCACCAACTTTAGCTAAAATCCCATGACCTGCAATTTCCTCATAGTCTTCAATTTTAGTGATATCGACATCTTTGTTATAGACTTTCAAAATGGATAGTGCAATTGGATGACTTGAGTGACTTTCAGCAAATGCTGCATATTCAATCAATTCCTCATTTGTAAAATCAATTTGAGAGTTGATATTCACAACTTCAAATACACCCTTTGTTAGCGTTCCCGTCTTATCGAAAACAACTGTTTCCACATTGTTCAACGCTTCAAGATAGTTACTGCCTTTTACTAATATACCTCTCTTCGATGCTCCACCAATCCCTCCGAAGAAGCCCAATGGTATTGAAATTACTAACGCACATGGACAAGATATAACTAAGAACACTAAGGCTCGATATATCCATGTAGAGAAAGTTGCACCGGGGATCACCAATGGAGGTATGATTGCTAAGGCTAATGCTCCAAAAACTACAATCGGAGTATAGGAA
>NZ_JAEKNT010000298.1 GCF_016406725.1 Sphaerochaeta sp. S2
CCCCTAAACAGCCTATGGTTCTCCTACCAATCCATCCTCTACAGTGAAACACATCCTGAGGTAGGCGAGGACGAAGTGGCCAAGATTGTCAAGGAACGTTATCCTATTCCCCAAAACTTCAACTTCATGATGTTCAGGGAATAGCATGGACAATAGGGTCTTAGCAGTATCGCGAATAGGGAAGAAGATCCCTTCTACCCTAGCGAAGAGCCCAGATCAAGGCCCTGCTGATATTTCTTCATGAACACTTCAAATGTTGATTCAGGAATGGGCTGCGTAAAATAGTTACCCTGCACATACTTGCATCCAAGTGCCATGGCAGCATCGAGAACAACCTTGTTTTCAATTCCCTTTGCAAGAATTTCAACATCACCCTTCTCTGCTGCCTCTTTCAATGCCGCATATACCTGTTGCAGCTGAGGCGAGAATGCCCTGAAATCCAGCTTGATGATATCAAAGTCAGCTCTCACCAATGCTTGGAGATCAAACGCCGTCTCAGTAAAGACGTCAAGGGAAACCCTGAATCCAGTTTCTCTTAGTTCCTTGATTACCAACAGGGATTCAGGAAATGCCAAGGCAGAGTCCTTGATATCAAACTCTATCTGGGAGGGATGCAATCCATGCTGCTCCGCTAGAAAGAACATACGTTTTGCAAACCCCTTCTTCAGACTCTCATCACTCACATTGATTACCGTCTTGAAGGTATAAGGGACAATCCTCGCCATCATCATGCGACGAATGATTGAAAACGTCTTTGATATAATGGTCAAATCAATGGTGGTGATGTGGTGCAATTCACAAGCTACATCCCTGAACACCTGTGCTGATAACACCCTGAAGCCTCCAAGCTGCCATCTGGCCAAGCTCTCAGCACCCACAACGGAGAAGGAAGCAGGATCGATGACCGGCTGGAAGAATGGATTGAACTCATCTTCCCATCCTTCGGTCAGGAATCCCTGTTTACACTCATCAATGTCCAGCTTTCTCGCCCGTATCACTTCATCAGCTACAAGGAATTTCTTGCGACTCTTCCTTGCCGTTTCCTCGGTAACATAAGCCAGATCGACAAGTTGCTCGAGGGTATCCATACGATACCGCAGACCAGAGGAAGCACACCCAACTGTTACCGCGAATGGAGGCAGCCTGCTCGTATCCATGGAACCAAGCAATCCATTGAGACGGTCAGTGATGGTTTGACATACGATGGTCTGGTACTCAACTTTCTCCTTCTCATCGACTTCGGTTGATGAGGGAAAATCCCGGAGTATGGCAAACTCATCATGAGTCATCCTCTGGACATTCCCCACCCCAAAATAGCCCATCAGCTCTTGCGTACAGCAAGTATACACCACTTCCAGTTCCTGACGATCAACGCAGGATTGGAAAACTCCTCTTGCATGGATGGAAACGTAGAGGCAGAAAACCGAGTCCAAATTGGCTTGATGACTTTTCAGCCATCTTGTAAGCGACCTGTTGGAAAATCCCCAGGGCCCTGTTTTTCCAGAAATCAGGAACCCAATGCTTATACTGATGAGGAATAGCAAGGCAAAGAAGATACTGAGAATAAATCTTGTGTAGTAAAGACTGGTCAATAGAGCGAGGAAGAAGACACTTCCAACTACCATACAGTGACGTTGCATGATTCTCATAAGGCGTTCCTTTTCAGTAGAAATTGGGGATCAGACCTTTCCTTCCAATTCAGGAAAGAAAGGTCTGCGCTCATCCCTTCACTTAATCGGTTGGCTTTACGAAATAGCTTCCCCGGTTCTTCAGCAAAAGCTTGGTTCCATCAACCACTGCCGTCATGGGACGCTTGGAGATGTGGAAATCCATACCAACCTTACGATGGAGGAACTCATCAACACCATCGATTATTGCTCCTCCTCCACTGATATAAATGCCGTTCACGATAATATCGGATGAGAGCTCAGGTGGAGTATTCTGCAGCACTTTCAATACCATGGTGGCGATTGATTCAAATGGCTTGACCAGAACATCACGAATTTCATCCTCAGTAATCGTGATTTTCTTGGGTAGTCCGGTAACTACATCACGTCCACTCACCCAGGTCTCCTTCGGTTCCTCAATCTTCTGTCTCAAGGAACCAATTTCCACCTTGATCCGCTCAGCAGTTTTCTTACCAATGAGCAGGCCATGCTTATACTGCATATGGTCCATGATCTCACCATCAAAATAGTTACCTGCAATACGATTGGACTCAGATACCACAATATCGCCCAAGGAGAGTACCCCAATATCGGTAGATCCTCCGCCAATATCAATGATCATCGATCCGTTACTGCTGAAGATATCAAGGCCTGACCCGATCGCTCCAGCTTTCACTTCCTGCTCAATGAATACATCCTTGACCCCGAGCTTGTTGCCCAGATCCATGAACGAATCCCGTTCCAACTGGGTTACCTCAGAAGGACAGCAGAGCAGAAGCGTTGACTCTGTGATATCGATATTGATGTTCTCAATCTTATGCAGGGAGATCTCAATGAGTTTCTTGGTAGCCTCGATGTCAGAAATGACACCTTGGTTCAGCGGGCTTACAATCTTGATACCATGATGACCCTTTCCGATCATGTTGGCCGCCATGGTTCCTGTAGCCAGTACCTCATTGGTCTCATAGTCAAATGCGATAACCGAAGGTTCATTGGTGATGATCACTTCTCCTTCGACATAGACCAGGATGTTAGCAGTTCCCAAGTCTATTCCAATATTTTTCCCAACTACACTTTTTGTCTCTTTCTCTTGTTTTCGGATGGTGATTGCCATGATGAAAATCTCCTACAGTTGAAGCGGATTAACGAGGTAGTCTCCGCGGTTTTTCAGTAAATACTTAGTACCTTCTGCAACACAAGTAAGCGGGTTCTGGACCACTTTCACAGGAACCTGAATCCGTTCCTTGACGTATTCCTCAATTCCCCGAATCAAGGCACATCCACCGGTAAGAAGGATTCCATGCTTGTAGATATCTGCTGAGAGCTCCGGTGGGGTATCCTTCAATACACCAGTAATAAGTTTTACTATTTCATCGAATACGGGATTCAGTACCGTCTGGACTTCCTGGGTTGAAAGCATGACCCATTTGGGAATCCCCTTCACCATATCCCTTCCTGCATATCGATTCACGACATTTTTTGCATCCACATGCAAGTCACCCAATTCAATCTTCATTTTCTCGGCGGTCAGTTCCCCGATCTCAACACTTTGGGTCTTTTTTACATATTTGGAGATTTCATCATCCATGAAACTTCCTGCTTTCCGTATGGTACGGGAAAGCACAATATCACCAAAAGAAATAATACCGACATCTGTAGTACCACCACCGATATCGACTACCATCACTCCTTTGGATTTGAAAATATCAACACCAGCTCCCAGTGCACCTGACTTGATCTCTTCCTCGATGAACACATCGGTGATCTTCATCTTGGCTGCAAGATCAGCCATAACATCGCGTTCAATCTTTGTCACTTCAGACGGACAACAGATCACACAGGTAGTCTTTGAAAGATCTTTCTCTGTGAGATTCTCAATCTTTCCAAGCACATACGTCAGCAAAGCCTTTGCTGCGCGCATATCTGAGATAACACCATTCTTCAATGGTTTTATCACTGCAATTTTGGAGTGGACCTTACCCAACATTCTATGGGCATCCTCTCCAGCCGCTACGATTTTCCCGGATTCCCTATCAAACGCAATTACTGCAGGTTCATTGAATATGATTCCTTTTTTTTCAAGGAACACCAATAAATTTGCGGTTCCGAGATCTATTCCCAACCCAAGTTTGTCATGTACCATTGCTGCACTCATTCTTATACCCTTCCTATAGTTCACTATAAAAATGCCGATTTGTCATTTTGAGCATCTTCTTGCATCCATCTATCACCGCAGAGAGAGGTACCTCAGAGAGATATACCGGAATCTGGGCAATATCAGTGAAATACTCCTTGATTCCAGGAATCTGTGAGCAACCACCTGTCAACAGAATCCCAGAATCAACCAAATCCCCTGCCAGCTCTGGAGGTGTCTCTTCCAGGGTTGCCAGCAAGATGGACTTAATGGGATCAAAGCAATTGAGAAGCACTTCCCTGATTTCCTCAGGGTGCAGGAGAATCTGCCGAGGAAGACCAGTGACCAGGTCACGGCCCATAGCCTCAGTCACAACAGGAGCACCATCTTCATCTACTGGGAAAGGTCCAGTGAGAGAAGCAAGCGAAATCTTGATTCTTTCTGCTGTCTGATTTCCGATCTCCAGCTTATGGCTGGTTTTCACATAGTCGATGATTTGTTTGTCAAAATAATCGCCGGCAATCTTGATTGATTTGGAGAGTACCACTTCCCCAAGCGACAGAATCCCAAAATCCGTCGTACCACCACCAATATCAATCACCATATGCCCTCTTGGTGCAAAGATATCTACACCAGAACCAAGAGCACCTGCCTTTATCTCTTGTTCAATTTCGGTATTCTGGATTCCAAGTCCGTGGCCAAGCTCGATAATCGCCTCTTTCTCTGTGTTGGTAATTTCTGAAGGAATACAGATCAAGAGCCTGCTGATCGAATCCAAGTTCGAAAGAAAAATCTTGTCCAAGGTAAAGAGGAGAATTTCTCGGATCAGTTGAATGTCTGAGATTACTCCTCCCTGTAGTGGCCTGGCTACCTCAACCTTGCTATGGGTCTTCCCATCCAGTTTTGCTGCTTCGTACCCAACTGAGACTACATTACCAGTTGCCTTGTCAATTGCAATGATCGAAGGTTCATTGAACAGTGTACCTTGCCCTTCAACATAAATGAGAAGGTTCGAGGTACCTAAATCGACACCCACTGATAAATTTGTTTTTTCCTTCATGTTTTCCCTCCAGCGGAAATTTCCAAAATATCAAAAGCAAAAATGCTTCTAATTCAAAACTTCAACGTCTCAGATGTATTTTTTTTGTAACCTTATCCAATGCATATCTGTTTTAAAACTCCGCTTCAGTAAATCACACACAAATTTGGCTGTCAAGAATAAAATTTTATATTTTTCTTTATAATACAAGGACTTATAACATATGTCAGTGACATAAGTTGTGCTCAAGAATACACTGTTTGGACACGTGTCAATACGTATTTATATGCATTTTGTATTCAATCTATTATGTATTAATAGTTTGTGTTATTACCATACAATTATCGATGTAAGAGCAATTGTGACAAATGGCAAATGTCTGGTTATTAATAAATTTACATTACTTTTGTACTATCAGCATGACAAATGGTTTGAATGGCGTTCTTGAGGAATATGAATACAAAAAAAAAGGCCTCATCCACCTATAATGCTACAGGTATTTGTAGGGATTTAGGATAGGTATAGTACCAATATTTTCTTGTCTGAGGTATATAAATCATGAAATTTGGAAGGGTATAGACAACGGGAGCTACCGTAGATTTTCGGTAACTCCCGCACTCTCTCCTGAGGAACTATTAGGCTATCATTCCAAAAACAAATCCTGCCAAGGTGGAAAAGAAAACTACTAAAGCTATGTAGACCGCAGTCTTCTTGAATCCCAATTCTCCACCAATGACCAGCATAGATGGAAGGGAGAGGCTTGGACCGGCAAGCAATAATGCCAGTGCTGGACCTTGACCCATTCCTGCTCCCAATAGCCCTTGTACGATGGGAATTTCTGTGAGGGTTGCAAAGTACATGAATGCCCCGGAAATTGCTGCAAAGAAATTGGCGAAGAGAGAGTTCCCTCCCACCAATGATGCAACCCATGCCGTTGGGATAAGTGCTTCCTGACCGGGTCTACCCAGCAGGAATCCAGCAACCAACACGCCAGCGAAGAGCAAGGGAAGAATCTGGAGTGCAAAGTCCCTGGTTGCTCCGCCCCACTCTTTCATCTCATCCTTGGTGAACCATCTGATCAAGGCGTATGCCAATAGCAAGGCAAACACCCCGGTAATCCAATACTTGGACTCATAGATAAAATCCCAAATGGTACTTGAACCCTGGCTTGGTGCCCAGTTGAGAAAAACCAGGATACCGATCATGGAAACCATGTAGAGAGCCATCTGGGGAAGGGAACGTGCATCAGGGCCCCCCATATCCTTGAACAGGCGCTCGTCAGCGAGCCGTTTCTCGTCCTCCTTGCGGAAGATCATATGCATGAGCAATCCGATCACGAAGGCAAAGACGATGGCTACAATCATTCTGGTCAATCCCATCTTCCATCCAAACACTTTATAGGAAAGAATAATCGCCAAAATATTGATCGAGGGGCCACTATAGAGGAAGGAGACTGCGGGACCAAGTCCTGCACCCTTCTTGTAGATGCCCTTGAAAAGAGGCAATACCGTACAGGAACAGACTGCCAGGATTGCCCCTGAAACAGAAGCAACTGAATACGCCACCAGTTTCTTCGCCTTAGGACCGAGATATTTCATTACAGCCTGCTGGTTGAGAAATACCACAACAGCCCCTGCAATGAACATCGCCGGAACTACACAGAGCAACACATGCTCATGTGCATAGTCGGCCAGCATGAGGAACGCTTCCTGAATTGCCCCTGCAACACGCGGATGGGTGAAGGGAGTAAAAAAGATTGCCAGGAAAATCCCGGCTATCATCAGAAGTTTCTTGTTAGGAGTAAGTTGCTTCATCGCCATTGGAGCACCTCCATGGGAACAAGGAATTGCATTACAGACTCTCCTTGATCAATGAAAGCACCTGATCTTTGTTCAGCACCTTCCCCATGCTTTTCACATCGCCATCAATTGCGAGGGCGGGGGTCATCATGACACCCATATCCATGATTTCGTCGAGGTCGGTAACCTTCACAATCGTTGCAACGATGTTTCCCTCTTCAACTGCTTTGACAGCATTTGCTTCCAATGTCTTGCATTTGGGACATCCTGTCCCGAGTATCTGTATGACCATGTGTTCATCTCCTATGTTTCCATTATTGGAAACTATTATTGCAATGTCAACCAGATTCATTGACAAAGTTTCCATTTTTTGCAACATTGCAACCATGAACGAATATGATGCTGCACAGTTTGAAGATACTGCAAAACGTTTCAAGACGCTTGGCCACCCAATGAGGCTTGCTATTATTGAGGCGCTCTTTTCTCGTTCCTACTG
>NZ_JAEKNT010000299.1 GCF_016406725.1 Sphaerochaeta sp. S2
TCCCCATCCTTCATGATCACCAGGTAATCGGCAAGACGGATAGCTTCATCAATATCATGGGTGACAAAAATAACGGTCTTCTTCAATTGGCGTTGAATGCGTATAAATTCATCTTGGAGCTGTTCTCGTGTAAGTGGATCCACAGCCCCAAAAGGTTCATCCATCAGCAGTACAGGGGGATCTGCACCAAGGGCACGGGCTACCCCTACCCGCTGGGCTTCCCCACCGGAGAGTTCATGGGGATACTTGTTCCGATAGATCTTGGGGTCCAGCCGCACCAGAGTGAGCAATCGCTCTACCCGATTCCCTCTTCCTGAACGTTCCTGTCCAAGCAATCGTGGGACCAGATCAACATTCTCTTCTACACTCAGGTGAGGCATCAAACCAACAGATTGAATGGCATATCCCATGGATCTCCTGAGATCAGTCTCATTCATTTCCTGTATGGACTTATCACCATAGGTTATGACTCCAGAGGAGAGTTTCACCAGTGCATTGATACATCTAAGCGTGGTTGATTTCCCACACCCACTTGGGCCTATCAACACAGTTACCCGATTGGTAGGGATCTGTAAGGAGACTTGCTTAAGGGCCTCGGTCTCTCCATACCGCACAGAAATACGGTCTGCTTGCAGAAAAATGGATGTGTCAGTCAGAACAGGATGGGAAGTCAGTTGCATCAGCGTTCCTCCCTTGTTAATGACGCAGGAGTAAAGAGATTGATCAAGAGCTGGAATAGTCGGTCAGAGACCACAGTGAGGGCAATGATGAGCAGCATGCCCAGCAAGACCATGTCCACTGAAGCCTGCCCCAATCCCTCAAACACCAAGACCCCAAGGCCATCCCCACCGATCAACTTGGCAAGGGTGGCATTCCCAATGGTTTGTATCAAAGCTACCCGAATACCATGAAGGATTCCCACCGTTGCCAAGGGTAGACGAACTATTTTCCATAGTTGTGTGGAGTTCATACCCATTCCCTTTGCTGCTAGGACAACTTGCTCATCAATTCCGTTTAGAGAAGTATAGGTATATCGGATGATCGGATAGAGTGCATACATACTGAGCGCAATGATTGCTGGTGCATTGCCAATTCCTTGGATTCCCCACTCCCGGAGAACCGGGAAAGTCCTGGAGAGAGCGGCAAGGGGTGCAATCAAAAGACCAAAAAGAGCTATCCCTGGAATGGTCTGCAATACATTGAGGATGGGGAATACCACACGCCTAACAGCTTTGTTTATAAAGGCGAGAAATGCGATTGGAATTCCTATAAGCATACTGATAAGCAGGCTTATACCGGTAATCCTTATATGAGATAGGATCTCACGGGCCAAGCGTGTACCCAGGTTCCTTGCTTCCAGGAGAATTCCCAGGCGATCAAACATGCCAAGAAGGCCCATACCTAGCACCAGCAACAATACGAAGAATAGGGCAATCTTATCACGAGTTTGCAAAGATTTTTGCATGAAGTAAAGAATGGAAACAGAGGCAAGATACACATACATCCCTGATGCGGGACTATAGCGGGCAAAAGCCCCTTGATCTTCAACCAAGGCACTGCCAGCAATCGCCAATACCAGGAGGGGGAAAAACACCCCAAACGCCATGGAAGCAGAAACAAGGAACCGTGCATGGCTTTTCTCTGGAATGATTACACTTGCCAAGAGCATGAGTGGAGGTGCAAGCAAGAGAAGTATGGGAACAAACCCAAGTGAAAGCATATGTACCGTTATCTCTTCGGATATCCTGTTTTCCCGTGATTGTAAAAATGGCAGGGTTAAGCTCACCAAAAAAAGGAACAGCGTACATATCACCTGCTTATCGAGGGATCTCCACTGGAGTATGTTCCGTTTCAATGATACTCCCCTATACGACAAAACGCCAAAACATTACAATCTACCCTTCTCTTGCGAAGGCCGAAATCCCCTTGTTTCTTTGAGAATAACAGGAGAAAGGGAGGGAATCAAGTTTTCTCGGGGTCTATTTTCTTGTGTGGGTGAGCAATCACCTTTATAGTGCAATTATACTGACGGTCTATCAGGAGGTACTCCCGATGAAACGTTACGATGTAATCATTATTGGAACAGGACAAGCAACGGGAACCATTCTAGGAAAACTCTTGGAACAGAAGCAATCCATTGCTGTTGTTGAGTCCGACCGTGTAGGGGGAAGTTGTGTTAACTGGGGCTGTACCCCAACAAAAACCCTTATTGCAAGTGCCCGCGCCGCACATATGATACACAGGGGAAGTGATTTCGGGATAGAGGTTTCTTCCTACCATGCCAATTTCGCCAAGGTCATGAAACGGGTTAATACCATCCGTGATGAATCAAACAAAGGTTTTACGGAATGGCTCGAGCAAACAGTTGACTTCTATCCTGGTGTTGGGTCATTCGTCGACTCCCATACCGTAGAGGTTGAGGGAAAGCGTATCCATGGAGAGAAAATCGTCATCCATACGGGAACCAGGGCAAGGATCCCTGATATCCCCGGTATCGATGCCGTTCCTTGGTTGGACAACAAGGGAATACTTGCTTTAGGGGAGCTCCCTTCCCATCTCTTGATCATAGGAGGGTCCTATATCGGGCTGGAGTTCGCCCAGGCCTTCAGGAGACTCGGCTCCAAGGTAACGATATTTGAGTCATCTCCATATCTCATTTCCAGGGAAGATGAAGAGATCAGCCTGATAGCACGTTCCATCCTGGAGGATGAAGGAATAGAGATCCTCACCTCTGCTTCCATTAGCTCAATCTCAAAAGAAGCTGATCAATCGATTTCTGTACACTACCAGGGAGGAACCATAACAGGGTCCCACCTTTTGGTTGGTATTGGCAGGGTTCCAAACAGTGACTCACTTAACCTGGGCAGTGCGGGTATTGAGATGGATGAGAGAGGATTCATTACGGTTGACGATGAATGTCGCACATCCGTCCCCCATATCTTTGCACTCGGAGATGTGAATGGGAAAGGTGCATTTACCCATACATCCGTCCATGACGGACAGGTTTTCCTCTCGGTGCTTTCTGGAGGTTCGAAAAAAATCTCTGATCGTATTCCTACCTACTCACTATTCATCGATCCACCACTAGCAAGAGTTGGTTTGAGTGAAAAAGAAGCAAAGAAGCTCAATATACCCTATTTGGTTGCAACCAAGGAGATGGCAACGATCAGTAGAGCGAAGGAGAAGAATGAGACGAAAGGACGTATCAAGATTTTGGTACACAAGAGGGACGATACCATTATTGGGGCTGCTGTCTTTGGTGTGGGTGGAGATGAAATGATCGGTATGATCGCTCTCGCCATGCAAGCAGGACTTCGTTATCAGACAATCCAGGATACCGTCATCCCTCACCCTACTGTGGCGGAATTGATTCCCTGGGTATTCTCTTCACTTCAATCGGAGGCGTAATCATGAAACAGTTTACAAAGAATGTACTCTTGCTGTCTTTTGCACTTTTAGTGCTGTCAATACCTGTTTTCGCTGCAGGAACAACGGAACGTGGGGATAAGCCAGAAATAACGGTGGGTTCCAAGATAGATACGGAAGGCGCCTTGCTTGGCAACATGATCGTATTGGTACTGGAAAACGACGGTTTTACAGTAATTGATAAAACGCAGACCGGTTCCACTCCTATTGTCCGCTCTGCCATCATCGCTGGTGAAATCGACATCTATCCAGAGTATACCGGCAATGCCTACTACTTCTTCTCTGGAGAGAGTGAAGCAGAGTTGTGGAAGGATTTCCAAGCTGGCTATAAAAAGGCTGCTGAGCTAGACCTGGAAGCCAACAATATTGTATGGCTCACCCCTGCCCCTGCCAACAATACGTGGGCAATCTCAGTCCGCGGGGATCTTGCTGAAAGTGAATCCCTAGAAACCTTGGATGACCTAGCATCTTATGTAAATGCTGGAGGGCATTTCAAGCTCGCAGCAAGTGAAGAATTTGTATCCAGTGAGGCTGCAC
>NZ_JAEKNT010000300.1 GCF_016406725.1 Sphaerochaeta sp. S2
TTTCCCAGGTGAGTACCCTATGAGTGAACAATTCATCCTTGCATTCGACCAAAGCACATCAACCACGAAAGCCCTGCTTTTCGACCAGAAGGGAGCTTTAAGAGGACGTTCAGATGTCCCCCACCGCCAGATCATCAATGACCAGGGCTGGGTGGAGCATGATGCTGAACAGATTATCAAGAACCTCTTCTCTGCGGCAAAGAACCTGTTGAAAACCACTGCGGTAGACCTCAGTCTTATCAAGGCTGTGGCGATCAGTAATCAACGGGAGACTGCTGTTGCATGGGACAGAAACAGTGGAAAACCTTTCTACCATGCCATAGTCTGGCAATGTGGGAGAGCAAAGGACATCTGTACGGCCCTGGAAAAAGACAAGGATGAAATTCACAGGAGAACCGGCCTGCACCTCTCACCCTACTTCAGCGCTGCCAAGTTCGCCTGGATGCTGCAGAACGTCAAGACAGTAAGAGAGGCAGCCCAGGCAGGAAATCTGGTGCTTTCCACTATGGACAGTTATGTTCTCTATCACCTGAGCAGTGAAAAAGCAGTGCGAAGTGAATACTCCAATGCTTCTCGCACCCAGCTACTGAATATTACCGATCTTATCTGGGATGAGAAGGTGGCTTCACTCTTTGGTATCCCAACAGAAAGCCTTCCTGAACTATGTGACTCAAACGCTCTTTTCGGACATACCGACCTAGGGGGCATATTGCCAGAGGAAGTTCCCATACATGCAATGCTTGGTGACTCACAAGGAGCGCTCTATGCACAAGGGTGTCATTTCAAAGGCATGACCAAAGCCACCTATGGTACAGGATCCTCCATCATGATGAACATTGGGCAAGTACCGGTGCTCTGTGAGGACCTCGTCACCAGCCTTGCTTGGGGGATTGATGGAAAGGTCACTTACGTCCTGGAAGGGAACATCAACTACAGCGGAGCAACAATCTCTTACCTGGTTGAGGACCTTGAGCTTATAGGCTCAGCAAAGGAAGCAGGAATCCTAGCAGGGCAAGCCAAGGACATTGAAGGTCTTTACATGGTGCCAGCCTTCAGTGGCTTGGGAGCACCGTACTGGGATCCTGAGGCAAGAGCGGTAATTGTTGGATTGGATAGGCGGTGCAAGAAAGCAGAACTGGTCAGGGCAGCAGAAGAATCGATAGCCTACCAAATCGCGGACATTGTCTTCCTGATGCACAAACATGCAAAGCAAGATATAACCAGCCTCCGGGTTGATGGAGGTCCTACTAACGATTCATTCCTCATGCAAGCACAGAGTGATATCATTGGCTGTGAGGTTAGGGTTGCCGCACTAGAAGAATTAAGTGGACAGGGACCAGCGCTTATCGCTGCAAAGGCAGTAGGCATCCTTCAAGAGGAGCAACTCCCAGCAAAAGCACTCTATCAACCAATGATGAGCGATACAGAGAGAGAAAAACGGTATAAAGGATGGAAGAAGGCAGTCAGTAAGGCACTGTCATCCTAAAGCTCCAACAGAGTTTTCTCCCCGAAAACAGATTTCCAATCCCTGGAAAAGTCATCAACTGCCTGGCTGATGGAAGGCATCGCCAGTCCGGTTGAAAGCAACTCTGGACGGACCGTACACACCCCGGCCCCATTGGCGTAGGCACTGGTTACCTCACTGATGTTCCTGAAACTCGCAGCGAGGACCTGGGTTGTACTGGTATTCGTCCAAAGGAATCCAGACAGTTCCTTGATTACCCGTTTTGCATCAATATCCAGATTGAGCATCCGATCATAGAATACTGCAATATAGCGGGCTCCACTGAGCATGGCCAGAATGCCTTGCATGGTGGAGAACACGGTCGTCCCGGTGACAGCAATCCCTTCTGAGGTAAGTTGTTTGATCACCTTCAAACCACACTCGGTAACGGGAACTGCAATACAGGTTTTCTCACCAAGCTGAGAGACTAGATAATGGGCTTCCTTGATCATGGTGGACTCATCACAACCCATGACCTGGATATGCAATTCCCGCTCTTCCCCGATCATCTCCCTGATACGTCTCAAGTGGGAGAGAACGGCGCCTCCTTCAATGGTGCTGAGCATGGTGGGGTTGGTGGTTACCCCTTTGATAGGGTAATGCTCCAGAGCATGTGCAATTGCCGAAAGGTCGGCGCTATCGAGTAGTAGATCCATAGCTTGGTTTCTCCTCACGACAAGTGTGCCATACAAGGGCGATGAGAACAACTATCCAAGCGGTAGTTCTTGACAAAGCCTGCAGGATGCACAACCATTTTGCTATGATTGATTCCATCTTGTCAGACACCTCGTACTTTTGGGAACCTACCATGCAGTTGAAGGTCATCAAGCGTGATCCGGAAATCCCTTACCGGTTACATAGCCATGAGTTCAATGAATTGGTATTCGTAGTAAGTGGGCGTGGGATAAATTACACCAAGAGCGAACAGCAGCCGCTCCAAGAGGGGTCGATTTTCTTCATCCCACCTGGTGTGGAACATGGATACAAGGATGTGGAGAACCTGGTACTCTACAACATCATCTATGCAAGAAACCTAATGGGAAGAAAGTTTCTCGACCTGCCCTCCCTTCCAGGCTATTGCTCCATCTTCATGGAAACCCAGAGGATCCCCTATCTGTTGCTCTCTCCTTCCCAAACTGCTGAACTCATCCCCTTGATCCAGATGATGGAGAAGGAAGCTGATGACCAGAGTTATGGCTCGGGTTCCCGGCCATTGGCGCTTGCCTATCTGATTGAATTGATCATCTCGCTCTCCCGTATTTGGGATCAGACCCCACGAGAAACCAACCAGGGAACCCGAAGACTCTGGGAAGTCATCTCCTATATGGACCAGCATCTTGATACAAGCCTCGCAACAGAGGAGCTGGTGGAAGTGGCTAATATGAGCACAAGCACATTGAATCGGCTCTTTAAGCAGAGTACCGGCCTCTCCCCCATTGAGTTCCATATCCATAAGCGTGTTGCACACGCCTGTACCCTTATCCAGAGACGTGGGCTCTCCATGTCCCAGGTAAGTGAAGCGTGTGGGTTCAAGGATCCGAACTACTTCAGCAGGCAATTCAGGAAGGTCATGGGAATGAGCCCGAAACAGTACCAGCGAATTTTCACCAGCCGTTTCACCTAATGCTTACTTCTTTTCAGGAACGATTTCAATCCAGTACCCATCAGGGTCAACGATGAAGTAGATTCCCATCTGCTTGTTTTCGAAAATGATGCAATCCATCGCGCGGTGTTTCTCCCGTGCACCTTCCAGGTCATCGGTCTCGAATGCAAGATGGAATTCATTGTCTCCAAGGTTGTAGGAGTCCTTCTCCCAGTTCTTCAACCAAGTAAGCTCAAGTTGGTGCTTCGAAGATCCGTCTCCCAGGAAAACCAGGATGAAAGAACCATCAGAGGCTTCCTTTCTCCGCACTTCCACAAGACCTAACGCCTCTTTATAGAATGCAAGGGATGCATCAAGATCCATGACATTGAAATTATTATGAGCGAAATGAAACTGCATTATATCCTCCATGTTTGTGGGACCGTATCCAGAAGAATTACTTCCTTGACACGATCTCCGAGCTCTTTCTGTAATTTGCTGCATACTGAATAATCTTCCCACATATGCATGGGAACAAGTGTGTCTACCGATACTGTCTGAACCAAATCTTTTGCCCCTAGGCTGTAATAAGAGCCTAAACGAGGATCGACAGGTACGAAGGCAAGGTCCAGATGAGAAGGGAGAAGAGCCAACTCCTTATGGTAGTTATCGGCCATCTCCTCATTGTACTGCTTACTCTCCCCTTCCCAGTGCCAATGGTTCAGGTCACCGGCAAAATAGAGGGTTTTTCCCTCAACCTCCACAACAAAGGCCACCCCTTCATCAGTACTCTTGAGTGTCTTGACTACAAGGCCTTCCACGATATCCTCTTCATAGGGGCCCATCGGGTTGATGGTACAGGAGAAGGGGATATCTGTTGGAGGAATATCGGAGGAGAGAAAGAAAACGGTATGCCCCTTCCGGTCTGCGAGCGAAAAGATGGACGAGTCATAGTGGTCGGCATGCCGATGACTGGCAAATACCATCAACGGCTTGGTGGTTGAGGGAAGGCTCACTGCACCTTTGGTGTAATCAAAAAGCAGGAGATACGCATCCGTTTCCACTAAGAAGGCACTATGCCCAAGGAATGTACAATTCATAGTATAACCATGGACCAATTGCTGGTTGCTGTCAAGCAAGGCAAAGCTGTGGTATAGTGAGTTATGCGGAGGATTGTTGTATGAAAATCATGATTCTTGATGCAAATGAAACAATACTTGCCTCGAGCAGGAAAAGTGGATATGGAGTCTCCCTGGTCTATAAAGAAGCATACGAGGAAGGAGACCAAGTAGTTCTGGAAGTAGATGAACCTGGTATCTACCTCATACAGCTTGATGAGACACTTGGAACCCATCCTCTTTTTCTGGAGAAGGAAGCCAGCTTCAGCATTCCTGTCTCAGAAGTCAAGAGGACCTGTTATAGCCCTTATGCCTTCCAAGGACAGAGACATCTTTTAACACTTAGCCATGTAGACAGCCTGCCGCGCAGGAATCTTGCATGCAATCCATATGATCATCATGAGACGAAAGGGCTCTTCCCC
>NZ_JAEKNT010000301.1 GCF_016406725.1 Sphaerochaeta sp. S2
CTAACGACTGTGTGCCTTTTTTAATACAAATTTGAAGAAATAAAACCCGGATAAGAGAATGTGTCTCTATCCGGGTTTGGATTATCTAAATATGTGTTGTCTGCTTAGGCTATTTGATTTTTCTTTTTTAGTATTTCCCCAATCTTTGGTCCCAATAGTGTGAAGAGTGTAAGGATGACGAATACCCATGCAATAGGACTGGTAAAGAAAATACCATAGGTGCCTTCACTCATTAACAAAGCCCTTCTGAAATTAGACTCTGCCATAGGGCCCAGAATTAATCCCAGAACAGCAGGGGATACTGATATATCTGCTTTCTGCATAAAATACCCAAGTATTCCGAAGAATAGCATGACTCCAACATCAAAGAAATTTGTATTGATAGCATATGATCCAACAACACAGAGAATAAAAATCATAGGTGTTAGGATTGATTTTGGAATAGAAAGAACCTTCACAAACAGCTTCAAGCTGGAGAGACCCAAAACAACCATAGCCACATTTGCTATAAACATACCAAGAAAAATCGAATACACCAAAGTAGTATGTTCTGTAAACAAAAGGGGGCCCGGCTGCAAGCCTTGTACAGTGAGGGCTCCAATCATAATAGCTGCAACAGCATCGCCTGGGACACCCATGGTTAGCATCGGTATAAGCGCCCCACCAGTAACCCCATTGTTTCCTCCCTCTGGAGCAGCAATAGCCTCAGGGATGCCAGTTCCAAAAAGCTCAGGACGGTTGCTCATGCGCTTAGCCTGGCTGTATGAGACAAAGGCTCCGATTTCAGCACCAGCACCTGGGACAATACCAATAAAGGTTCCAATCAGACCAGATATAGGAGCATATTTCAAGATGATTTTCCAATCGCTTTTACTAGGCCAAACATGAGAAATCTTTTGGGTCACCTGATCAGGGGTGAATATTCCTTCTACTGTATTAAATGCTTGGCTCATTGCAAACAAGCCAATCATCACAGGAATGAAGGACATTCCGCTCAGTAGGTTGATATTGTTGAACGTAAAACGAGGGAAGCCGGTGATTCCATCAATTCCAATAAATGACAAACTGACACCAAGAGCTCCGCAGAGCACACCCTTAGCAAGACTGTTTCCAGAGATTGATGCGATTATGGACAGCCCAAACACCGCCAAGAGGAAAAATTCCGGTGCACTGAAGCGGAGTGCAAGTTTAGCTAACTGGGGGGAGATCAACCAAAGTGCAAGAACACTGACAACACCACCAATAAAGGATGAAATAGTGGAAATCCCCATTGCCCTTCCACTTTCCCCTCGTTTGGAGAATTCAAATCCATCGATCGCGGTAGCAGCTGCTGCTGGAGTACCAGGGGTCCTGAGAAGAATACCAGAAATGGATCCTCCATAAATTGCTCCTACATACACACCAATCAGCAGAAGGATGCCTGGAACAGCTTCCAAGCCAAATGTGAGTGGTAGTACCAGTGCGACGCCCATGGTTGCAGTCAATCCAGGTAGCGCACCAATACAGATTCCGGTGAATACCCCAAGAATAATGAAAAGAAAAATTTGAATATTGAAAACAGAGGTCAATACTTCTACTAACATGCTGATACCTCCATTGTTATATAAGCATACCGAAACGCATCGGGACATTCAGTACGGAGCCGAACAAGAAGAAAATTGCCAACACAAAAATGACACTGATGAGAACAGTTTTCCACCAGGGACGTTTGCTGAACCACTTAATATAGAGAATCAGCATAACTATTGATGTTGTCACAAAACCAACGAGCGGAAGCAAGATGAAATAGAGTACAAGTCCGACCATCGTGACATATACATTCATCACATTCTTGCTTTTCAAGTCTACAGAAGTATCTGCCTCCTTGCCCATTCTAAGGGTAGTGATGAACAGAGACAGTGAGGAGAGAATAATTAGGCTGGCGATGATAATCGGGAACATGCCAGGCCCTGGGACCCCATGGTTGCTTGGGGGATAGGTAAGTGATACTGCAATGATAAGAATTGCAAATGCAGTAAAAACACCGCTCACTATAAAATTTGCTTTTCGCATATGTGTGATTCCTTTCGGAGAGAGTGTGCACCACAATGTTTTTGCACTGTGGTGCACAACGCTTTTTACTGTTGCTTCAGTCCAAGCTCTTCAATGAGCATCTTGAACATTTCATTATCAGTGACCAGTTTTTCGCCATAGGAGGCACTGTCCATGATATCAACGACATTATTACTGCTGTTCATGAATTTTACAAAACCCTCAGATGCGGCGGCTTTGCTGAAAATGTCATAAATCTTGTCAGCAATTGGTTGGGGAGTATCCTTGGGAACACCAAGACCTCTCCAAGTACCGATAGCTACATCATACCCAAGTTCCTTGGCAGTCGGAAGGTCTGGTGTTGCAGGAATACGTTCTGGAGCCAGTACAGCAAGAACTTTCAAGTTTCCTGCTTTGACCTGACTGACGACCTCTGCATAACTGACCGTTACAGCATCAATATGTCCACCAAGCAAGCTCGTAATTGCAGGAGCTGCTCCGTCAAACGGAATATGGTTGAAACTAACTCCGGCGGTTTTTGCCAGACCAGCTGCTGCAAGATGCCAGATAGCACCAACACCACTATTTCCTACACGCATTGTTTTTGTTTTTGCGGCGTCAAGAAACTCGTTAAGTGTGTCGTATGGAGAGTCTGCTTTGACAGTAACAGCACTATAAGCACTATTAACCATCATAATGGGCTTGAACTGATCATAGTACAGGCCTGCACCAGTTCCTGTATGTGGAAGGGTGACAAGTTCAACGGTTACCATTGTGATCACACTTCCGTCTGCTTTAGCATTGGCTCCGTAGGACATTCCAACGGCTCCACCGCCACCGGTTCTATTCTCAACAGCAATATTCTTCGGGAAGTTGTCTTTTGCTGCATCCACCAGAGCACGAGCAACCAAATCAGTACCACCACCTGCACTGTAAGGAACAATAACTGAAACTGGACCACTTGGGTAGTTGTCAGCAGATGCTTCAGCACCGCCCTGGGCGAATACTGAACCAAGAACCAATGATAGCATCATTAACAAAACTAACGTTTTTTTCATGATTACACCTCTCTTTTTTTATTTGCTTCGCTTTCCTGCGAATTTACACATTATGAGCTTCCTTAATAAATTGTTTGGCACGTTCCGTTATTGTTTTCCAATCCCCAGCTTTAGCAAGCTCAGGGTTTGCCAAGAACGAACCAACGCCAACAGCGTATGCTCCTGAGCGCATGAATGCTGAGGTGTTTTCTACCGAAACACCACCAACAGGAAGTAATTTCATGCCTTTGAAAGGGCCTAATAGATCTTTGATATATTGAGGACCCAAAGAACCAGCGGGAAATATTTTTAGGAGCTCTGCTCCATGTGAAAAGGCTGTATAGAGTTCGGTAGGTGTTAAGACACCTGGTACGGGTAAGACTTGATGCTTCAGGCAGTACTCAATGACCTTGAGATCGAGCGAAGGAGAGAGAACAAATTGGGCCCCTGCCTCAATACTCTGTTTGGCCATTTCCTGGGTAAGCACTGTACCAGCTCCAACTGTCAGTCCACCGATAGAGCTTGCCTTTTCAATGATTGAAAGTGCAGAAGGAGTATTCATTGTAATCTCAAGTGTATTAATCCCTCCATCCTGTAGGGCTTTGATGAGAGTCTCTGCATCATTTCCTTCAATACCCCTGATAATGGATATTACTTTTGTCTCACCAATTATTTTTAATACTGTATCTGCTTTACTCATCGATGAATCTCCTTTTTGTTGTCCATAAGCTGATGAAACGTCTTTCCGTCAGGTAGGCCTTCCACGTCACCATGACTACTGACAGCTAAAGCTCCAAGCAAAGCTCCCATCCTCCCACATTTTTCGATCGGTTGGTTATCCAATAGACCAGCGAGAAAACCAGTATTGAAGGCATCTCCAGCGCCAATGGTGTCTACCACTTTTACTGGATAGGGATCGATGAAGAAGCCATCAGTGCTGTCAGCAACATAAGCTCCATGACTTCCTTGTTTGACGCCAAGGTAGCTACAACCATTCTCAAGCAATATTTTTGCTATCTCCTCAGGATTTTCAGTCCCAAGCAATACACGACCTTCATCTTCTCCAAGCAGTACAATATCAGCACGGAAAAGAAGTGGAGCAAGGACATTTCTCGCTTTCTCTTCAGTCATGAGTTTCAAACGAATATTCGGGTCAAAGCTGACTAACAAGTGCTCTTGTTTTGCAAACGCGAACACTGCTTCAACCAAATCCCTGCAGCTTTCGCTGATGGCAGAGGTGATGCCAGAAATATGAATGATTCTTGTCTCTTTCATATATTCCCAGTCGATAGAATCCTTATGCATAGTACTGGCAGCGGATCCTGTACGGTAGTAAAACACTGAAGTATCCAAAGCATTGGAGAACTGTTTGAACATTATTGCAGTTGGGCCTTCATCGCTGATAATAACAGAGGACGTATCCACCCCTTCGGCTTTGAGTTCCCTGATCATAAATTGACCAAATTCATCATTACCTACCTTGCTTACCCAGCCGGTCGAATAGCCAAGCTTTGCAAGGCCAACGGCTACATTGCTTTCTGCTCCAACTACAACTTTTCCAAATTGATGGACATATCTCAACTTTGTATGGGTATCTGGGATGAATGCTACAAGACTTTCTCCCAAGGTTATTACATCCTTACTCACTACATCTTTCCTTTACTATAAATCCAATGTTTTCTATCTTCTGCAATAATTCTTTCAATCTGAACTTTTGCTTCTTGAAGCAGCTGTTTGAATTGCATTTCCTTTTCTTCTGTGTACCTGAAAACTGGTACTGCCAAGCTCATTCCTGCCAAGGTCTCTCCCTCCACCTGTATCGGGACGGCTATGCATCTTATTCCTACAGTTGATTCTTCAATTTCATAACTAAATCCATTCTTTCGAATCTCCTCTAGCTGTGCATTGAGTTTTTCAACATTGGCTACTGTGTGCTCTGTAATAGGGGGTAATGTACCATTTGGATAAAATGTACAGATCTCTTCAGGTGTAAACTGGCTTAAGAGCGCCTTCCCATAACCTGTACTGTAGGCAGGCAATTTATTTCCAGGATTTGAGACTACACGAAACTTTGAATGAAGCTCCATTTTTTCTAGATACAACACATCAAGATTGGAGAGGACACCAAAGTACAACGTCTCTTCTGTCTTTTCGTTGATGTTAAGCAAGATGGATTTGATTTTATCCAAAATGTCAGAATTGCTGATGTATTTGTTACCAAGGACGAAAAGATTTTCACCTGGATAATACCTCTCTTCAAGCTTGTTGTAGCTGAGGTATTTTCTCTCTGAAAGTGTATTCACCAATGGATGAAGGCTGCTTTTGGGTATTGCAAGGATGCGAGAAAGTTCAGAGAGTGTTATTCCCTGAGCCTGAGCTACCTGCTCTAGGATGTCCAAGATTCTTGTTGTTGTGCGATGTAAGGGTCCAGCCACAGTCTCTTTCCTATATTCGTATATAGGAACAACGTTCGAATATACGTATATAGTTTACATGATTTGTAGCAATTGTAAAGAGAAAATATTGATAATCAACTGAAATATTTGAAATACATATCAGAAGAAAGTCAATTAAATCTATTTAATATAATGGTATAAGAAAGATTTTGATTTGAATTACGGATAAAGAAGTTTCAAATTCAGTTTTGTCCAGGCTATGAACCTATGATAGGGTTAGCAAGGGAAGATTGAGTATAGAAATTGCATTCTCCCGATTATTACAAGGATGAGTACATGTGGCAGTATGACATGATATATAAACGGAAGTCCTTCCATCTTTTTCGTGGCGTAGAGCGCCCACTTACAGATGAGGAGCTAGAAGAGATCAATACAGCCTTACGTGGGTGTAAACCTCTTGTCAGCGATATCAAGGTTGCAACGAAGATTGTTCCGGCCAATGAGACAACCTGTAGAAGAGGAGAAACCCACTGCATCCTTTTCTACAGTGAAAAGAAGAAAGGGTACCTGGAGAATATCGGCTATATAGGGGAACAGATCGACCTCTACCTGGCCTCGAGAGATATCGGTGCTCTCTGGTATGGGATCGGGAAGCCAAAAGAGGAGAACCATTCTGGGCTTGAGTATGTCATCATGATAGCCTTTGCGAAAATGCCACCAAAAACATTTCGTAAGGATATGTTCAAGGCTAAGAGAAAACCGCTTGAAGATATCAGGGAAGGCGAGGGCAATGATGAAATCCTGAATATTGCACGCTTCTCACCCAGTGCATGCAACAGCCAGCCATGGTATGTTTCCTGCGAGAAGCAAAAACTCTCAGTGTATCGCCATACCAAGCCAGGGAAGCGTGGAATTATGCCAGAGGGTAGCGTCTCATACTATAACCAGATCGACATTGGCATCTTTCTCCATATACTTGAACTCTGTATGGAACATGGAGGTCTTGTCCATGCAAGATCCCTCATGTTTGAACATAGTGATCTTGAGAAGAATCTCACAGCGCAATACGAGATAACCACATGAAAGAAAAAGCAGTTCTCTACATACACGGTAAACATGGCAGCAAGGAAGAACTAGATCGTCTAAAACCATTACTTCAGACTAAAGGATATGATGGATATGCCATCGACCTACCAGGGCATGGCCAGAGCAAAGAAGATCTTACAAGCTTTACTCCATGGGGTACCAAGCCTCTATTACAAACCTTCTTTGGAATGCTTTCAAGGGATTATTCCCAGGTTACGCTTCTTGCTAACAGCATTGGGTGTTACTTCTCCATGCATGCATTGCAGGGTAAGCCTATAGATAATGCCTTATTCATCTCTCCTATTCTTTCCATGGAGCGGCTTATCACCGATATGATCGCTTGGGCAGGTGTTACTGAGGCAATGTTGCAGAAAAAAAAAGAGATTCATACGGAGTTTGGAGAAATACTTTCGTGGAATTATCTTCAATTTGTTCGAAATAATCCTATTAATTGGAAAATTCCAACCTCTATTCTGTATGCAGGACACGATACGTTGACCTCCAGGGACACCGTCGATTCCTTCGTCAATTCTCACAATGCTGATCTCTCCGTCTATGAAAATGGGGAGCATTGGTTCCATACTCCTGAACAATTGGAGTTCCTTGACCAGTGGATTCTCAAGCAACTGTAAAAGCCATATTGTATATATCTATTCTAAATGCAGAAACAAATTGAATTAATTTTTGTTGTGTGATTTCGATTACCGCAGACTGGCCCCCGGGTTGGTCTCGGGATATAAAAAAGGACGAACTGAGAAACTCAATTCGTCCTAAGTAGATCGGGGCGAAAGGACTCGAACCTTCGATATCCTGCTCCCAAAGCAGGTGCCCTAGCCACTGGGCTACGCCCCGAAACTTTTTGGAGTATACGCACTTGAGCTTGGAAGCGTCAAGGGGGTAGGATACAGAAATATGGATAAGAATACATACGCGAGTTTGATATACGAACGATTGGACACACTCCTTCCAAAGGATATACAGTTTTTGGAGCAGCGTGACCCCTTCAGATTCCTAATTAGTGTCATCCTTTCTGCCCAGACAACTGACCGAACCGTCAACGCAGTGGTGCGAACGTTGTTTACCCACTACCCCGATGCTCCCTCCCTTGCCAAAGCAAGTAGGGAAGATGTGGAAGAGATCATCTTTCCTACCGGCTTCTATCGAAACAAGGCAAAGAACATCATTGCCTGTGCACAGGCACTCGGAGATGGAGGGCTTCCTGAAACCATGGAAGAGTTGGTCAAGCTTCCTGGAGTGGGGAGAAAGACAGCCAGCTGTGTGCTGGGTGATATCTATGGTAAGCCGGCCATTATTGTAGACACACATTTTGGAAGAGTCGTGAACCGGCTTGGGTTGGTTTCAACCAAGGACCCGGAGAAAATTGAGAGGGAAGTGGCTTCACTCCTGGATCCACGCTTTCATTATCGCTTTTCCATGACAGCCAACCTGTTTGGGAGAACGACCTGCCATGCAAAGAAACCAAGTTGTGAGGATTGTCCGTTCAGTGATGTCTGCCCGAGTCGAGATGCTTTTCTGAAGAAACATTCCAAGTGATGAGCTCTCCATCTCTCTGGATTGTGAGAATGGCAAGCGATACATCCCTGACCATAATCGGTTCAACAGGAAATGTTGTCTCCATTTCACCAAGATAGATACCATCATAAGGGTAGTCTGTTTCCAATTGCTCGCGAATCTTTGTAAACGGTGTGCCTGGAATGGGAAGATGCAAATGGCCTGATTGGTAGGACGCTGCGCGAAGTGTAGAAAGAGGAAGGTGTGGACAGTCGACAAAAGGCAGGGCCTCCTGCTTGTCAGCCGGGCCAAGAATGATGCATGCTTCCAGTGCAAGCAAACTGGGGTTTCCATGCTGTTTGTATAAACTGTCCCTGAATAGTTTCAGGTTTCTTCTCAGCTCCTTGCCCAATCGAAGGATGTAATAGTTCTCCATGGGTGTAGCATACTGAAGGAGATAGGCCTCAGCAAGGGAAAAAACAGAAAAGATGATGCCTTTGTCTTTACACAAAAGCTGTTATCTGGTAATTTGGCTAAGGTTGAAGTCTATTTGTACGACACCCTTGTACTACTGCTCACGGGCAAGGGCTTGCCTGGACAAGGTGATGCGTGATTTCGACAGGCCCTGGTTCGGCCAACGAATGAATTATTAAGGATAAGGTGGATATAGCTATGGCTCGTAGATGTGAGATTTGCGGAAAAGGAACGGTTGCAGGAAATAGTGTTCCGAGAAAAGGACAAGCCAAGAAGCATGGCGGTGTTGGTCAACACATTGGTGTTACCACAAAGCGCGTATTCCGCCCCAACATCGTGTCTGTGAAAACTTTGGTCAAGGGAACTCCCCGTACCATTAAAGTTTGCACACGTTGCTTGCGGAGCGGTAAGATCGAGAAGCTCGTATAATCATACGCACGTTATCTCGATTACCAGAAGAGCCCAACATTGGGCTCTTTTTGTATAATTTTGCAAGACATATTTTCAGTGTTTTGTTCACTATGTTGAATTTTTCTCGGAGGTGGTGGTAATGAATGACATACGGGTACACGCAGTAGAAAGCATCAATCTTGTTTCACAGGATGGTTTGGAAAAGCTCATCCGAATTCTTCGCACCTCCGGGGAGACACACCAGGTAGTAGTACTTGCCCCATTTACTGATGAAAACCTCGAACTCACCAACCTCTTGCACCTGGCAAAGCAACGTGATGAGAGGCTTTGGTCAATGCAGGAACAACGTTTCACCCGTTGGACAACCTTGGTGGAGGATCTGCTTGCAGTACCTGCTGGGAACAATGTTCTTGACAGGATCAAGCAAGGGTTTGCAAATCTGGAAGATATCCTTCGTTCAATCTGGTTGGTTCAGGAGATTAGTGAAGGGGTGGAGCGCTATACAAGTACACTCTGTGACAGTTGGGTTGCTGACCTTGCCTGCCATTGGGCCAATTTGCATAATCTTCCAGCCGACCTCCTCGGCTATGCCGATTCCCTGAAGAAGCATAGTGTTGATGAATCGGCCCTGTTTATCTATGGAGCGGTCAAGGATGGTCAAAGCGAATACGCTGCAGCATCCCTTGCTGCACAGCTTGAGGCGGTTGGGGTAACGTTCTGGAATAATAGTTCCTTGCTTCATAATGCTGACCACAGGGAAGTTCCTTCTGCGTTGGTCATCCGCTCCCTCTCCTATGCAGAAGCAACTGAGCTTAGCTTCTTTGGTGCTCCCATTATTCACTCCCATGCACTTGTACCTGCCATTGCTGCCTCCCTGGATGTGCAGCTTCGTTGTTGGGAAAATGAGGAAGACCCAGGGACCGTTATCAGCAAGCATGGAGACCAGAAGGAACCAAATAGGGTGAAGGGATTTTCCATTATCCATGACATTGCCCTTATAAATGTGGAAGGAGCTGGAATGAGTGGCGTCATTGGCATCGCAAGCCGGCTCTTTTCAGCTATGAGAAAGGCTTCCATATCAGTTGTCCTTATCAGTCAGGCTTCCAGTGAGTATTCCATCTGTTTTGCTGTTCCCGAGAGGGAAGCAGATCGTGCCTGCGTCACTGCAAGAAAGGAGTTCGCTCCCGAGCTTGAGGCTGCCTCCATTCAGAGTATTGAGGCCGAAACCGGGCTTGCAGTCCTTGCAGCTGTTGGGCAGCAGATGACAGGCCAGGCAGGGGTTGCTGGAAAGTTTTTCTCTTCCTTGGGCAAGGCAGGTGTTAATGTTATTGCCATTGCACAGGGCTCGAGCGAGACAAACATCAGCGCAGTTATCAAGGGAATTGACAGCAAGAAGGCCTTACGGGCACTGCATGCACGGTTCTTCCTTTCCAAGCGAGCAATTTCTGTTGGGTTGCTTGGCCCCGGAAATATTGGGGGTACATTGCTGCAGCAGATTGCAAAGGAGACCACCAGGCTGAAAGAGCAGTTTGGCCTCGATATTCATATTCGTGGTATTGCCAACTCAAGGAAAATGTTGCTTGATCAGGATGGTATCGATCCAGGAGACTGGAAGGAACGCTTTGACAAGGAAGCTGTTGAACTCGACCAGGATCTCTTTACCCGCCACATTGGCGCAACCTATTTCCCGCACTCCCTGATCATAGACTGTACGACCAGTAGCAAGCTTGCTGAACAGTATGTTTCATGGCTGGAGTCAGGAATCCATGTCATTACCCCGAACAAGAAGGCAGGAACTGCTCCCATGGAGTACTACCAGCGTTTGCTGGAGACTTCCATGCGTACAGGAAAGCGTTTCCTTTATGAGACCACCGTAGGTGCAGGGCTTCCCATTATCTGGACCTTGAAAGACCTGGTCCAGACAGGGGACACCGTACACCGCATTGAGGGGATAGTCAGCGGCACGCTTGCCTGGCTCTTCTCCAGCTATGACGGCAGTGTTCCCTTCAGTTCACTGGTGAGACAGGCAAAGGAGATGGGCTATACTGAGCCTGATCCAAGGGATGACCTCTCAGGTATGGACGTAGGCAGAAAGACGGTCATTCTTGCAAGGGAGCTGGGATACTCCCTGGAAGTGGAAGATATTCCCATCCAGAGTCTGGTTCCTGAGTCTCTCGATGGTTGCTCCCCAAGTGAGTTTATGGAAAGATTGGAAGCAATCGATCCTATTATTGAAAAAGCATACAAAGATGCTGCAGCGAAGGGTGAGAAACTCCGCTATGTCGGGATTGTTGATGAAGAAGGCAACTGCAGTGCTTCCTTGAAGAGCTATGCGTGTGACCATCCATTTGCCCAGGCAAGCGGTACTGATAATGTAATCTGTTTTACCACCGACCGGTACTTGAGCCAACCTCTGGTGATCAAGGGACCGGGAGCAGGAAGGGAAGTTACTGCCGGTGGTGTATTCTCTGATATTCTTCGATTGGCAGCCTATCTTGGGGCCAGGATCTAGGAGGACGTAACGATGAAGTTTGTATCAACAAGAAAGAAAGCTCCCAAGGTGAGTGCCAGCGAGGCAATTCTGCAAGGGCTTGCCCCTGATGGAGGCCTGTATGTGCCCGAGTCATTCCCCTCACTTTCCCATTTGAATGTGCATGAGATCTCTTCATATCCGGAACTGGCATATGAAGTGCTTGCTCCCTTCTTTGAGGATGACCCTCTGAAAGATGACCTGGCTCAGATATGCATGGATGCCTTCAATTTTCCGGTTCCCTTGGTTCCCCTCAGGGGCGAAGAGATGGTCCTTGAGCTCTATCATGGACCTACGGCTGCCTTCAAGGACTTTGGTGCACGTTTCCTTGCTGCAAGCATGGAGAAGATCCTGGAGAAGCAACACAGGAAACTCACCATTCTTGTTGCAACCAGTGGCGATACCGGTGGGGCAGTGGCAGCCGCTTTCGCTGGGCGAAAGGGTATTGATGTAAAGGTACTCTTCCCCAAGGGAAGGGTGAGTAAGCGCCAGCAGACCCAGCTGACTTGCTGGGGTGGCAATATTGAGGCCTATGAGGTCGATGGCAATTTCGATGACTGTCAGAAGATGGTCAAGGATGCGTTCATGGACCAGGAGATTGCCACCAAGTGGGGACTGAGCAGTGCAAACAGTATTAACCTGGGAAGACTGCTTCCCCAGAGTGTGTACTACGTATATGCTTCCCATCTCTACTACCAGGCTACTGGAAAGAAACCTACCTTCATCATCCCAAGCGGAAATGTGGGAAATAGCTGTGGTGCCTACTGGGCTCTAAGTATGGGAGCTCCCATTGAAAGAATTGTACTTTCCGTGAATGAGAACAAGACAATTCCAGACTATCTGTTCTCTGGCAACTATGAGAAGCGTCCCTCTGTAGCTACCTTGGCCAATGCCATGGATGTTGGGGCTCCCAGCAATATGGAGCGTCTCTTCGATCTTTATCCGGATATCGATACCATGCGAAAGATGGTAAGCGCTTGGTCTGTGGATGATGAGACTATCAGGAAGACGATCAAGGAAGTGTATGATGAATCAGGGTATATTATGTGCCCCCATACAGCTACCGGAGAGCGAGTAAGAAGAGACCAATTCAGTGGAAAACCCACTATTGTTATTTCTACTGCCCACCCTGCAAAGTTTGAACAGGTGGTAGAACCCCTTCTAAATACTGAGGTACCTATTCCAGAGAACCTGAAGCAATTGCTTGATAAGAAGACTTCTTTCAAGCAGGTAGGGAAGGAGTATCGGGAGTTGTTTGAGTAGGGTGATTTGGTAGAAAAGAAAGCCACACTGCAAATCAATGCTTGATTCCCAGTGTGGCCTTTAAGGATTGCTGAATTAGCTGAAAATAATTGGATTGCTTATTCTACGTCCCCTGATGGAGCCATAGCAGCTATCAGCCCTCCGATATACTCAACCAATTCTAAATTTGTAAGCGAATGCGAAGTGGTTCCGTCAGTAATCGAAAGCTTCATATACTCTTCGCTATCGTCATAAGAACCGTAGAACGCCGCCAAGGCAGTCTCGAAGGATGTCTGATTTACAAAAATGCTTGATAGATCTTCCAGATATGTATCAATATCATCCAGTCTCGTTGCCTTTATTGGCTTCAGAGCAAATTCAATGACAATGGGATGATCATAAACAGTGACATCTGATTCCCCTGCAACACCGATCGTATTCGTTGCAATGCTGAACTGTAAGGAAATGTATACATCACCATCTATCCATAGCGGGTTAGCTGTTGATGGTATCTGGTACTGCAAGTTCTTGATGCCAAAATCGATGAACAAGCCTGTAGCTAGCTTGATTCCATTAGTTTCCTCAATTGACATGAAAGAAGTAAAGACGCACTTTCTTGCAGTCCTTATGGAGGTAGGG
>NZ_JAEKNT010000302.1 GCF_016406725.1 Sphaerochaeta sp. S2
GCATTGGATGTCTTCCTCGCTGAAGCAAAGGACCAACACAGCACTCCCTACCTACTGAAGGAACATCTGGGTTCCCTGACAAGCAGCACCACCAGTGAAGGCGAACAGGTCCACTACCGGTGGAAGAATGGGGAGGAGGAACATCTTTATCTTTCCATGCGAGGGCTGGTCCAAGCACAGAACAGTGCGCTTGCCATGCTTGTCCTGAAGACACTCAATCTCTTTGACCAGGCGATGCTCCCTGCCATCGAGTCAAACCAGATACCAGGGAGGTTCCAGCAGCTCTCAAAGGATCCCTGCCTTTATGTGGATGGTGCACACACCACCCGCTCCCTGCAGGCCCTGCTCTCTTCCTTCTCCAGCCTTCATCCAAGCAAGGAGAATACAGTCATTTTTGGGGCACTGGAAGACAAGGATCATACCCACATGCTCTCACTTCTGCTCGACTATTTCCAGAGAATCATCATCAGCAGGCCAGGTACTTTCAAGAAGAGTGATATCAAAGAGCTGCATGAGCTTCTCCTGGAGCTTGCCGACGAGCGAGAAAAACAGTACGAAATTCTTTTGATCGAGGACAATCTCTCAGCATTGAAAGAAGCACTTTCACGTACGGCAAAGGAAGGGGCCATCCTTACCTGTGGATCCTTCTACCTTGCCGGAGGTATAACATCTGCCTATGAGCAGGTCAGGAGTTCCCATGAGTCTCAACTGGCGTGAGATAGCGCTTATTCTGGAGGAACTGCCCCTGGAGGGCAGTTCCTTGCAACGCACTACCCAACATGACTTCCACTCTCTCAGCTGGCACTTCTACCACCCCGAGGCAGGAAGGTGGACACTATACACCGAGGTAGGAACCCCTTTCAGTCGACTGCATGAACTTAAGAAACCTATTAGTGCAAACCAGATGGGAAAGACCGCAAAGCTCCAGCGTTTTATCCAGTTTTGTCGTGCAAATCTGGAGGGTGCTAAGGTTGAATCAGTCTATCAACAACCCTTTGACCGGGTTGTACGCCTACGCATGGACAACCATGGCACGATACTGAATCTCTATCTTCGCTTCTACAGTGGGCCAGGAGCAAATATTCTGGTCACCGATGAGCATGATATCCTCCTTGACCTGCTCTATAGGCGTCCTGGAAGAGAGGAGCAGAGTGGACAACCATTCACACTCCCTGAGCCGAAAGCGGAAGAGGGAAAAGCGTTTCTAGTCAGAGAGAGGACCGGCGATTCCTTCAATGAGCAGATTGAGGAAGCCTACGGTGCGCAGAGCAATACACTTACCCGTGAAGAGCTGGCTGCACGTGTTGAACGAAAGATGGAACGGGAGCTCAAGAGCCTAAATACCACACTCGGTAGTCTTATACGTACCAGTGCGAACACCCAGGATTTCATGCATTTCAAGAAGTTTGGAGATCTACTCAGTGCAAACCAACACCTACTCAAAGGTACAATGGATGAAATAACCCTGGAAGACTGGGAGACTGGAGAGCCAATAACCATACCCCTGGATGACAAGATCCTCTCTCGCGAGAATATCCATCTCTACTATGAGAAATACCAGAAAGCGAAGAAGACCCACGAGAACGCCATCACAGAGGTTGAGAAAACCAAAGCGCTCATTGCCCAGAGAGAAGCACACTATCTGGCGCTCCTTGATCCCAACCGTGACCAACTACAGGCGATCAGGAGCCTGACAAAGGAACTTGAAGAGAGCACTGGGAGTGAGACACAAAAAAAGCAGAGTCCGGGCCTCACCATCCAAAGTGGTTCGTTCACCCTGCTTGTTGGCCGCAATGCCAAGGAAAACGATGAATTACTCCGTCACTATGTAAAGGGAAATGACTACTGGATGCATACCCGTGATGTCCCTGGGGGGTATGTTTTCATCAAGTACATCAGGGGAAAGAGTGTCCCTCTGGAGGTCCTGCTTGATGCAGCAAACCTAGCGCTTGTTTTCAGCAAGGCAAAGAATCAGGGTCGTGCAAATCTATACTATACCCAGGTAAAACACCTAAGAAGAGCAAAGGGAGGGAAAACCGGGACGGTTCTCCCCACCCAGGAGAAAAACTTGACAGTTACACTGGACGAAGGGAGACTTTCACGATTACTTTTAGGACATGAGCATGCTTGACAGTTACCACCATACAATCTTCTACCCAGAAGACAAAGAGGCACTCTCCCTTGCAACGGCAAAGAGAGAATCAAAAGTGAATCTTCGCTCTCTTCCCTCTGCAATTCTTGTACCTCATGCAGCTTACCAGTTTTCACTGGAGGCTCTGCATAGGAGCTTTTCAGTTGCAGGGGACCTGAAGCCCTCCTTGATCGTCTTTCTTGGGCCCTTGCACCAGGAAGTGCTGGAAGCAGATGCTCCATCTTTCCTGTTCACCAGCAGCATGGAAGGCATATCCATAGCAGGTGTGGAATATCGCTTTGCAACCACCTTGATCAAGGAACTCACTGCCTCCCATGCTCCCTTCTTTGCTCAGGAAGACAGTTACCTGATAGAGGAACCTGCTCTTGAGCTTACACTTCCCATGATTCACAGTTATTTTGGGAATGTCCCGGTACTCCCCATTCTTGCTTCCTCGTGTACCGGTGAACAATTACAAACCTACCATACAATTCTGGAGTCTGTGGTAAGGCAAGAGAAAAACGTGCTGTTCATCGTTTCTGCCAATGCCAATGCACTCCTGCCATCCCCGCAAGCAGAGGAAGATGCAAGGACATTCATCTCCCGCTTAAAGGCAGGAACTAGTCTTCTGGAAAACAGGAGAGGAGAGAGAATAAGCAGCTGCAATAGCTCGAGCTTGGAAGCGCTCCGCCAGATAAGGGCGTTCTCTGGAAAGTGGACGATTAATGGATACTTCGATAAACATGGCGAGCAACCAGAGATCAAGGATCATAACGATATGAAGGAAAAACATGTTTGGCACATCAGTGCATATCAAGGAGAAACGAATGCATAAGATGAGTCGGACCTTTCCCTGTGAAATCGATGGACAGAAGATGCAATGTATTGTGATAGGCCCTCAATCGATGGACCTTCCCTCCTACCTGTTGCAGGGAGAAAAAGCCTGTGGCTATATCTATGAGGATGGAACTCTTACGAAATGGTACTGGAAAGGCCTAAGCGTAGTGGAAGGAGAGCGCTGTCTCTACTTTGATCCGCTGCCCTTGTTTCCTTTTTCAAACATTGCCACCAGCAAACGATCTCAGGCTCTGACCTTGGTCAGGGATCTCGCTCGTGCACTGGAATCACTACCCTACTCCTTCCTGGACCTCTCAAGCGGCATTCTTCCGCTTTGGAGAGTATGGGGTATGGAAGATGGTAGATTATTGATCCTTCCCCAGGATTTGGCAGACCTCTTTGCTGCCTGTAGTGATGAGGAGACCCGTTACTTTCACAGCTCCTCATGGGTACATCATGGACTGCATCAGCCTTTCACACTCTGCGACCAGATGGCCAGCCTTCTCTACTATGCAGCCTTGGGTTTTCCACCATTCCATGACAAAGACAGCAGGGAGGACTCTTTCAGACCACTCCCCTTATCCCTTACAGGAGCCTCGCTACCGCAATCAACCATACAGTTCATCGACCGAACGCTCTCCTTAAGCCTAACCAAGCAGAGGGATGCTGTCATGAACAAGGAACCCCAGAAGGCACTGTCCTGGTTCCTTTCCCAGACAGAATCCTTGCAATGGACACTGGAAGCTACCGACTCGGTCCAAACCAGGGAGTCTCTCAGAGTGATAGGGGCTTGTGCCTCATTCCTGGATGGTCAACACAAACGAGCGAGACGACGGGTTTTCTGGAGAAAGAAAGGTTGGTTGGTCATTACCATTGCAGCAATCGTCATCTCCGTGAGCTGGTTCACCACCACACGGATACAGGAATCGCGCAAGCCACCTTACACTGCCGGCATGGAACCGACACAGATCATCGAAGCGTATTACGACAGCATGAATGAACTGAGCCTGGAGAAAATGGAGGCTTCCCTTGCAAAAGGGGTAAAGAACCCAGCATCAATGGAGGTCACCAACCTCTATGTTACCCGTCAGACCAGGCAAGCCTATGAGGGTATCAATACGCAGATCGATCCCAATGATTGGATAGCAGAGGGAAGACCTCCCATCTTGGCGGGAACCTTCCTCTATGGCATTACCGATCTCTCAATCGAACAGATAGGAGAAAACAGGTACCTGGCAAAGGGAATTATGTAGACTCCCTACACTTACAGCGATGAGGAACCTGAACAAAATGCTACAGCTGCTCCGGTATAC
>NZ_JAEKNT010000303.1 GCF_016406725.1 Sphaerochaeta sp. S2
GTAGTATCCCTTGCTGGTATTCTCGATCCGGTCACGGCCATCCCATGCAAAGGAAAGGCTGAGTCTGTTGCTGAACTTCCAACTATCGCCATACAACTTGATCAAGCGTTCATAAGGGTCGTAAACCGAATGGTTATAGTCAGCATAGTTAAGCCCGATGGAAAGCCCTCCTCCTACGGTGAGGGAACCTGGACGGAACATGAAGGTATAACCGGTGTTATATCCAAGGGATATTCGGTAGTACAGATAACTCATCAGATCAGAGTTGGCAGGAAGTGCCTTGTCTGCTGCCAGGTAGCTGAGATAACTGTCATAGCCAAGTGGATATGCATTATCCTCCAATATGGCAACATCATGACCGGTATAGTATTCACTACCAATTCCCCGTTGCAGGACGCTCTGCTTCTTGCTTCTCTCAAAGTTGAAACTCAAGCCATTCGACCAGCGGTAATCCTTGAACCATCCATCAGTAAATGATATGGAAAAATTTTGGGTGTCAGGACTCAGGTTTGTGGTGATTGCAAGGTCTCGGCCGGTTCCTCCCAGGTTCTTGTCAGACCATTGAAGGAATCCTGAAACAGGAAATCCGTCAACATTTCCACCAAAGGTGGCACCGAACTGGATATCCATCTGGTTTCCTTCAACGACGGTGTACACAGGAACAACGGTGCCTTCCTCACTGCCATTGATAATGTCAAACTGAACATCGGTTACAATCAATGTGTTGTAGATGTTTTGTGCGCTTCGGATCAAGGCTTCCTTGCTGAATATATCTCCGCGACTGAAAGTCAATTCGCGTTCAAACACATACGGTTTTGTCTTGGTAAGCCCCTCGATACGGATATCTTCCACAATGGCCTGTTGGTTTTCCTGCACAGTGAGGATGAAGGTAATGACCTTGTTCTCTTCATCACGTACCATATCACTGGAAATGAGATTGAAGATGTACCCATTGTTCCAGTAGAGGTCAGTCACTGCCTCAATCTCTTTCTGGACACGGCTGATATCGAGAACAGCACCTTCTTTCATGCTGATGAGGTCCTGGAACTGTTCATCACTGAATACAGTATTTCCTTCTACCTCGATACCACCAAATTTCCACTGTTCCCCTTCCTCAATCTGGTAGATGACCCTTAGTCTTGTATATTCATCGTCCTCTCTACTGATATCTTCTGTTCTCACCTCTGAGATGGCAGCATCGACAAAACCATTACTCTGATAGAAGGTGATAAGGTTCTGTTTGTCAGTCTCTATGGTTGATGGATTGTAGTAACCGCTATTGAAGTAACTGATGGTCTTTGAGAAAAGTTGTTTCTCAAGCTGGTCACTTGCAAGGGTTGTATTGCCCTCAAAGGTAATCTCGCCAATTCTCTTCTGCTTGTTCTCTATAATGGTGAATACCAGGCTCACTGTATTGGTGGTTTCATCAATCTCATAAGAAGAAGAAATTTCCGTATCGGCATAGCCTTTCTCTTCATAGAGCTTTCTGATCTCTTCCTTGGAACGTTCAATATTCTGCTCCTGCAGGAATGTGCCTTCCCCACTGAGGAGAACTTCCTCGATATTTTTCGTCTTTATTCCTGTATTGCCTTCAATCGCAACCTGATTGATATAGGGCAATTCATAAAAATCCATGACTATTTCAAGTTCATTATTGCCCTCCCCTGTTCGTTGTGCTTCTGCAAGGAAATATGAAAAATAATCCAGAGCATAGAGCTCTCCTTGCAATTCATTGAACAACTCATCAGTAAAAGGTTCATCCAAGTATGCATATTGAATATCCAAGATTGTGCTTTCATCGACATTCTGCAAGCCTGTATTGGAGAAGGATGCAATTCTCTTGCCTATGTACCATGGGGCCTCTTCAGCGGCACTCAACAGGGAAAGGGAAAAAAGAATGATAAGGATTGCGCAAAAGAAACGGCGCGATTTCCGCATGTTCATGATAGCTCCTCGTATATGCTTGTTTAACGCAGAACAAACCTTCTGGTTACACTAAAACCAATGGTATCTAAAATATTGATAAACGACAACTCATTAGGTTGGGTAAAGAAGGAGAATGTCCCTATGGGATTCTGCCAGTCAAGTGACAGTTCTAGATCAAGAGAAAGATCGGGGGAAATGAACGTTCTGGTAGCTTTTGTTCCATCTGTGGCAGTAAGGTGGACCAATGCTTGCAGGAAGAATTGCTCACCTACGTACTTACCCATGAATATGGTGGTATTGTTCAGATATCGAGCAAGGGGACTGAGGTTGGCCAAGCTTCCTCCAGGAAGAGCATCGATGAGTATATTCTGGAGGATATTGCTTCGGATGGAGAACATATCAAGTCCCAAAGAGATGCGGATTGAATCGGTAAGCAATGTTGATTGACTGGTCTGCAAATATCCCAGTCGTTCAGCAACATCGGTAGCTGCTGCTGCAAGACTTGCAACACTGTAGAGGTTTACCTGTCCATACGCTCCGGTAGGAAGGATTGACTGACCAAGGATCTCGAGTATTTCGTTCACATCCTTAGGTGGTGTCGATTCGAATTGTGGGTTAAGGTTTGTGAGGCTTGACTCACGGAGTACCAGGAAGATATCCACCCTATTCCCCTGCGCATCAAAATCCGTCAATTTTGCTCTCAGGTTGATGGTTGGCTGGATGGTGTTCTGCCCGGAGAGAGCATCGGTGTGAAGTGAAAGTGATCCTTCAGTGATAAAGAAGTTTTTCTGGAAGTAGTAGAACTCTCCACTCCTGAACGATAGGTTCCCATCGATGACAAATTCATCGGTAATATGATCGTAGGTAAAATTGATGTTCTGGTTTTCCGTGATGGTTGCCTGGATGAATGGATTCGGTGTATTTGGATAGAAGAAGGAGACATTTCTTCCGGTTACCACCGAGAAATCGGTAGTCGTGAGGTTGTTTGCCACATACCAGTATGGAAGATCCTTGATTCCCAAGCTGATCGTAGTGTCCTGGATGGTAACCTCTCCATCGAGCCATGTCTCAAAGCCCACACCAAATAGGTTGAAGGTGCCCCCGGCATAGGTGCGGATATCAACATCAAAACCTTGCATGGGAATCCATACATAGAGCATCTCATTGCCACTGTCAGCATGTATCTCGTAATTGAGTAGACGCAATCCATCGAAATTTGCTCCAAGGTTGCCGTAGCCTTCAACGGTTTTTCCTGTAATCTTGTTGGTCGAGAAGAATGGAGTATTCGGGGTGATCGCTCGTGTCCCATCCAAGGTGGCGGTAATATTCTTCATGGTAATGATATCTTCAGGCAGCCAGAACAGTTCCATTCTGGCCGAATTCACAGAAACCTGCCCATAGAGACGTGGGGAAGCCTTGCTGCCACCCAAGAATACTTCCCCTTCTGCAATGCCGTCCAGGAAACTGAACACTGGTTTGAGGAATGTGCGGTTGAGCAGGTCCAATGGAAAATGTATATCCTCGATGAGGAGTCCGAAGTCTTCATCTGCAAGAGATCCTTCGACAGATAAGCCGATACCAAATGCTGGATCTGCTGCTCCGATGATGTGTTGTGTTGTAAGGTCATAGTTGAATGAGAGGAGATCGCTTTCTATGGAAAGTCTTGGATTGTCGAGAGAGAGTGCATATACACCGTCAGCGATCCCTCCCTCGCCGTACAAGAGAAGGTCTGAGAGGGAAAGCACAGCCTTTGCCCTCCCTTCCCTGATCGGGGCAAGTGCTGAAGGAAGATCAAAGAGTGTTTCCATCTTCCCGAGATCGAGTGCCAAGGTATAGTTGGCTTTGCTTTGTTGATCTTTGTAGGAGAGATGGCGGATATGGGATAACACTCCTTCACTCAAGGCTTTATTCCCATTGATCAACAACAGATTGCCTGTATAGGAAAGATCTCCTTGCAAGAATTGTGAGTCAAATAGGTTGAACGTTGAGTCACTTGCTTCAATCTTGGTAGAGAATGTACCCTCTCCTTTTCTTACCTCCAGCAACCCATCTGCACTGATGGTTTGCTTGAGATCGGTATAGCCCAGGATATCCAGATTGACCACCATACCCTCACCAATTGTAGAGAATCTATCGAGTGGCAGTTCTGTAAGCTTGACCACGGTACTGATACGCTGCTCTTCACCCATCAGAGAGATGGCAATCTTCCTCTCATCATTGGACTCCAAGGTAAACGACGCATCGAATGGTGCAAGGAAGGATTGCGTAGCCAAGGTAAGGAAATCAGTCCCCCTGTAGGAGAGTTCACTCTTCAGTTCTGTTCCCTGTTCATCAGTCAGTAAGATTTCGGACAGGGTGATATTCTCCTGCGTTATCGATACAGGTGTCTGTAGTGTATATATGTGACCTTGGAACACGACATTGCCTATAGTGAGAAGATCACTTTCAATGCTCCAGCTGCGAGCATTGTTGAATGCCAGTTGCGAATCACCAGATATCTCGGCATTTGCAAAGAATCCCCGATTGGGGAGTGTCAGTCCATTGCTGGTGACGTCAGCCACAATAGGTGGAGCAAGGTTCGTGCTTAGAGAAAATGCATCTTCTTGCTTGATGCTAAGTTGTAATGTGCTGGTCTGCAAAAGGAACGAGAAAGGATAGAGCGTTTCGAAAATTCCAAGCTGGGCATCTCCAATGAGCAGATTATGCGGGGATGAACTTACAATCCCTTCAATGAAGAGGGATTGTTCAAACGGGGTGGTCATCTTGAACCGATACTGCTTTGGTGGTTCATCGAAGAAATTGATGCTTCCAAGCAATTGTCCATCAAGGCTCCTGAAAAGATCCAATTGTCCACTGGGGAGCCAGTCATATAAGTCGGTTTTTCCTGTGTACACCAGTCTGTATCCACTGGTAGCAATGGTCAAGGCCTCTACATCAAGCACATCCTTCTTTACATACCCTTGGAAAATGAATCCTGCATCGAGTTCAACCTTTCCGATTTTCATCTGCCGAAGCGCTAGGTCGATGGCAAGGGTGCCGTCAAATGGCATGACACTTCCCTGACCAGTTTCTGACTGGAATGAAATATTACCGGTAAGGTTTGTCGCTTCATCGTAGTACGGTTGCAAGAATGAGGCATAGCGGAAGAC
>NZ_JAEKNT010000304.1 GCF_016406725.1 Sphaerochaeta sp. S2
AGTTAGGACTTACCATGCAAGTACCTACATCTGCTGTTTTCCTTACAGATGGCTCTCCTAGAAAGATTAATCTTGAAGATGGAAGAATTATTGTATTCAAGCGCACCACTGCTAAAAATTTATCCTTTCATAATCCAACACTGCAATTGCTTGTTGCAAGTATAAAAGAAATTGGTAACGGTAATATTACTCCCGAACACAGAGAAATTATTCAAGGTATCCTTTCAACATTACATGAAGAAGAATTGAAGCAAGATCTAATCCTTGCACCTTATTGGGTCAGAGAGCTAATTCTACATGAAATGAATACAATACATGAATCTCAAAGACCTAACAAAACAAGAACGAATTGATATCCAATCTTTTATCTCCGAAACTTTCCCAGACATGCCTTTTTCCACAAGACCCTTCACAGTAAAGATTGTTCCCGCCGAACGAACCTTTCTTGAAAAGGCCTTCCTTCTCCATGAAGAATTCCATAAGCCAACTAGTGAAATGCGTACAAATCGGAGGAGTCGCCATTTATATGACCTTGAAAAAATGATGGATACCCCAATAGCTCACAAGGCGATTCAAGATAGAAACCTTTATAATCTCAAATTCCCGTCTCAGTTATAACTAGACAATATGAAGTGACCTCCCAGTTTGCAAATCGTGGATTCACCTTGCATACTGGGAATAAGAAAACAACTTAAACCGTATGCGGCTACCGCATGCAA
Source organism: Sphaerochaeta sp. S2 (assembly GCF_016406725.1). Lineage (GTDB taxonomy): Bacteria > Spirochaetota > Spirochaetia > Sphaerochaetales > Sphaerochaetaceae > Sphaerochaeta. The sequence goes on from NZ_JAEKNT010000304.1 coordinate 720, forward strand.
ATGGAGGTCACTATGAATACTGTAATCAACATTGGTATCGATGTCCACAAGGACAGCTACTCGCTGAGTGCTTTTACTTTCAACAATCGCCAGTGCTTCGGTCAGACACGAATTGCTAGTAAGAGTTCACTGGTTATCAAGTACGTCAATCGTATGAAACAGGAACATCAGGATGCTCAGGTTGTCTGCGGTTATGAGGCGGGGCCCACCGGGTACGGCTTGTACCGGGATCTGGAGAAAGCTGGTATTCCCTGTGCTATCATGGCACCAACCACCATGCCTAAAGCATCTGGGAGCAAGGTGAAAAATGATCGTCTTGATGCACAGGACATAGCGAAACATCTTGCCTTTGGAACCTACAGCTCGGTGCATGTCCCTACTGCCCAGGATGAATCAGTGAAGAATTTCACTCGGCTACGAAATACCCGAAAGACAGCTCTGAAGAAAGCAAAGCAGAATCTCCTGTCATTCCTTCTCCGCTGCGACAGATCCTTCAATGAAGGAAAGACTCACTGGACCAAAATTCACTTCACCTGGCTCAAACAGCAGAAATTCGACAACTGGGTAGATCAGGAAACCTTCAACGAGTATCTTCAGGAAGTACATGATCAGATGGAGAAAGTAGCTCGGTATGATCAGCGAATCGAAGAACTCGCAAGCATGGATTGCTATCGCGAGAATGTGAGGAAGCTGTGCTGCTTCAGAGGTATTGAGACCCACACCGCCCTTTCTCTTATCTCAGAGATCGGGGACTTTTCCCGTTTCCTAAATGCAAGGCAGTTCTCCGCCTTCCTCGGGCTTGTTCCCAGTGAGGAGAGCAGCGGGCAGAAAGAGCGGCGTGGAGCAATCACAAAAGCAGGGAATACACGCTTGCGACTGCTACTCATAGAAGGGGCAAAGTCGACACTCCGGAGTAATATCTACGGCAAGAAGTCAAAACGGCTCCTTGCCCGACATAAAGGAAATCCCCCTGACGTCATTGCCTATGCTGACCGTGCCAACCGGAGATTACACAAGTCCTACGACAGACTGACGGCAAGAGGTGTTCACCACAACAAAGCCACTGTTGCTGTAGCTCGTGAGATGGCCTGTTTCGTGTGGGGTATGATGAATGACAGAATGGACTGAGAAACACCTGTTCAAGTAATTGGGATAACCGTATGAAAGGGATTGATAGACAGGATCATCGGGCAACGATCCTGCTATCTTCGAAAATCCTATGTTGACACCCCTTAGGTGGTGATTCACGTTACTAGACAGAAAGAGCTGTAGGCGGACCATTGGCCTGTGGTAGCCAATCCACGTATATCAGAATGGTCAGATGCCGAACACTGATATCCTGTCTATCAATCCCTTCTCTCTTCGATGATGGAGTTAGAAAACGAAGAAAGTATTGCGAAATATTGCTTGACAAAGGTCACATCATATCAGGATTTGAATAATTCTTTTAAATAGTTGCAGATAATGGCAGAAAGTACGTGATAAAAGCATCAATCATAGATATAACCCAAATTCCCGCTAAATTATAACTATAATACCAATAATTCTTTGGCGTATTAGAAGATATATCATTCCAAGACATTGACTTTTGCTCAAAACATAGCTACAATAAAAGCTATGAAAAAAGCAGGGAACACTATACTAAGACCGAGTTTTGGACAGGAGATTAAAAAATAAATCCGTATTTGCACAGTGTTGATAAATCCCCATTGAAACAGAGGAAAGCAAAGACATATACTGTGGCTGTAATTTGTGAAGACAGTTGGCTGGATAGTTGCGATGTGGTAGTCCCTATCTGGCCTCTGTCTTCTCACAAAGGACTACCACATGAAGAAAATCAGATCGAAATCCAGGAGGAAGACCCCCTGGTCCGACATGCCTGAAGCCACAGCACTTCAAGCATTTATCGATGAGAGCAATCAGGACAATTATCACAGGAAGCATCCCGTCATCTCTGATACCGGCGAGGTTGGGCTACTTAACTCGCTGGAGGTACAGGAATGCAGGCACTGCAGAAGCCCCGCCATCCAGAGATTTGGCTTTACCCCCAACGGGGTTCGCAGGTTCAGGTGCAAGGATTGCGTGCGGACTTTCAATGCCTTGGCCAACACAATCTTCGATTCCCATAAGCTACCGCTTACTGAATGGCTTGACTTCTTGCTCTCCATATTTGGGTACGGTAGCTTCAGCCTGACATCAAAGAGCAACCGAAATGCCTATACAACTACAAGATACTGGATGGAAAAGGTCTTCCTGGTATTGAGGGAATACCAAGGTACCCTGGTACTGTCAGGTGAGGTTGAGCTTGATGAGACCTTCTACAAGGTTCGGAATTCCGACATAAAGAGAAGGGACGATGGCAAAGAGTACCGGGGTTTGTCCCGCAACCAGATCTGTATCGGCATTGCCTGCGACCAAAGCAGCGACATCTGCTTTGTGGAAGGAGAGGGAAAACCAACCAAGCAGGGAACACTGGACACATTTGCATCTCACATCAAGCCGGAATCTACCATGAGGCATGACATGGAACAAGCACACGGGCCTTTGGTAGAAGCTCTTAGGCTCAGGAGCATCGTGTATGATTCGAGACAGATCAAGCAGTTGCCTGATTCCGAGAATCCGCTGAACAGGATCAACCAATACTGCAGGATGCTGAAACTCTTTCTTGCCTCCCACTCAGGATTCATCAGGTATGACCTACAGGACTATCTGAACTTATTCTGCTTTGTCATGAACCACCCCAAGGACAAACACGAGAAGGTCGAAAAGTTCATGGGCATGGCAGTGGACTGCCGTGTTTTGCATAGATACAGGGGGTAAAACCTCAATTCATGCAGTATATTGCGGATTCCTATCAACACTGTGCAAGTAACGTTTTATTATTTTTACTTCTTTCTTTCAACTTATGCGGAAAAAGAGTAAGACAAAGAATACGAGGAACCTTTATTCTTCAATCTATCTTTTATTTGTTTTTATTATAAGTAATTAATCGCCCTAATTATATTCTTCATTTCTGCACTATCATCAACTACTCATCTGCATAACCTTGACTATCCTCAGAAAAGGACGTATGAATATATGCGAATACATTAGAGGTATTATGTTAGAATTCTATACGCCGTCCCTCGCGGACAAACACCTGTTTCCTGATCACAGCAAGCACCTTGCCTATGAATATTACTACTCGTATGTTGCACTCTGGGCAGATGCAATTGGCATCACCATCTGCAAGACAGATACTGCCTTGTATATGCATCTTGAAGAGGACGATTGTTTCCTGCTTCCTATCACCGACGACCTTCCTTCTGCAATGCAGGAACTTGAAGAGCACTGCAGGGAAACCGGACAGCGCTTTCTCCTGGAATGTGTACCCAACGAAGAAGCTGAACAGCTGAAAGCGATGGGTTACCAGACTGAGCATGTCAGGAACCTCGATGACTATCTTTACGAGAGTGAGAAGCTCATCAAGCTCTCCGGCAAGAAGTTGCAGAGCAAGCGCAATCATATCAACCAATTCGAGAAGCATTACACCTATTCAGTACGTCCCTTGAACACCAAGGAACTGCGTGATGAGTGTTACAAGATGGCTTCCACCACCTGGCTTGACGGCAAGGATTGCACAACCAAGGAGATCAGGGATGAACTGGGAGCACTCAAACGAGCTCTCGATGGTTGGGATGAACTCAATTTCAAAGGGATACTTGTCTGTGTAGACCACAACCTCACCGCATTTACCATCGGGGAGATCATTGATGAGGAAATGGCCATCGTACACTTTGAGAAGGCCGATACTTCCTACAAGGGAATTTACTCAGTCATCAACCAGCTCTTCGTCAGTGAATATCTCTCGGATGTTCATTATGTGAACAGGCAAGAGGATGCCGGTATTGCTGGACTCAGGAAGGCAAAACTCTCCTACAAACCCGACCTTATGGTCGAAAAGTACCGGGTGACAAAAAAGCCATGATCATAGAACGTGCAAAACCCAGTGACTACCAGGAACTCAAGAAACTCTGGCTCATCGTATTCGACGAAGAGCCAACCTTCCTGGAGCACTTCTTTGCAACGCGAATCTCCTATCAGGACATCTTTGTCGTTCGAAAGGACGACAAGCTGGTCAGTGCACTGCATGCACTCCCCCTGTATTATCACAAACAGGGGGAGGAACATCCAACAAGCTACATCGTTGGAGCTGCGACCTACAAGGAATACCGAAGGCGGGGAATCATGGGAAAGCTCCTGGAAGCAACCAGGGAAGCCTATGACCACCCCATCACACTCTTCCCTGCTGTCAGGCCTTTCTATGAGGCAAATGGCTATTTCACCACCTCCAGTGTGCTCTCCTTCTCCCTCGAAGCAGAAATCAGGGAGAGAGAGAATCTTGCCGTCCAGCATACCTACCAGAATCTGGATGCAATCTACCGAGAAGCTACCAGTGAAGAGGGTGCCCTCCTACGTGATGAAGAGGCATGGTCCTTCCTCACCGACGGCTATGAAGTACTCTCTGTGGAGGGCGGCTACGCCTTTATCAGCGAGGGTAAGGCTGTAGAGACCATGGTCCTGAGCAGTGATGCTGCTTCCATCATGCTCTCCCTTCTTAAGGAAAGAGGAATCACTGAGGTACACACACTCGCCTCTTCCCCACTTGCCAACTTAATTGGGAGAGAAAAAGGAGTGCCCATCCCGATGGGGATGAGCACCTCAAAAGAACTACAAGGTGTGTATATAGCCGAGCAGTATTAACGGACAACGCTCTCGAAATGTTGTGTCCAGGTATCTCCCTTGTCATTTTTCACCTGTAAGGTAAAGGGGATAACGGTCCCTGAGGGAGCATCAGAGGCGATGACGAAACGGAAGGTGTTGTTCTCCCCACGTACCTGTTGCTTATCGCTGGTTGCCCAACGGCTGTTGTTGGTACTCATCAACCCGGCATCCAATGAACCAAGATAGATTTCATCAGAGAGAATACGTACGTACTCGCTCTCACTGCTCAGTGTTGCACGAAGCCCTGCAAGGTCGACTGTCCCGGTATTGGCATAGGAGAAGCCCATGCTCATCTGGGTATTGGTGGGAAGGGCATCCTTGTCATAATAGAGAACGGTGATATCCTCAATGGCAAGCTGCTTCCAAAGCGCCTCGAAGTAACCACCCTTTCCTACCTTCTCATAGGAGGATGGGTCAGTGATCAAGGTGCCGGTGCTCTTGTCATACCAACCTGCAAATATGGCTGATACATCATCGGCTACCGGGGTGGGAACCTCAACATCCTCACTTTCAATGAATACATCGGTCCCACTGAGTGGATCAACAAAGCGAACCCCTTCCTGATAGATGGCATAGAGGGTCTGGTTGGTATTGCTCATCTTGATCGTCTCTCCCGCTTGGTAGGTGACCTCATCAGGAGTCACTCCCCAACCGGCCAACACACCAAGGCGAGCTGAATTCATCCTCATCTGTCCGCTGGATGGCAAGACAACCTCACTGCCAGGGATCTTGCGAATCTGCTGCCGATAGCTGTAGCGATAGTTCTCTCCCTCAGAGGAGAAGTCCAAGGTAAGGGTTGGACGATAGTACGGACTATGCTCATACAACCATGCCGCATATTCACTTTTCTTTGGCTCATCAAGTCCCAGAACCTGCTCAAGGAGATAATCACTGGTTCTCTGGTCCATACGATAGGTGGACAGCAGGCTCAGATGCTCACGAGCTTCATAGTATGCTTCCTTGTCCCCTTTTGACCGAGCCTCATACAAGCGCTTACGAGCCTGCTCTGCCTCATTGGCAATTGCCTCATTGAGTTTATCATACGACTTGCTGATCTCCTCAAGACTCTGGCTGCTTAGGTCCTTGCTCTGGATAGTTGCATACTGCTCCTCTGCTGTCGGGGTCGCAGCTACAGCAATCATCCCAACGGTAAGCATAATGGTCATCAATACAACTACACGTATTCGCTTCATAGGATTTCCTCCTCCCATCTGCATAATCTGTTGTTTCTACCTATTGTAATAACAACACCAGAGGGGGATGGCAACCAGGGAGATGAAATCTTCATACACTCTTTAATTCTGTGAAGAAATGTGAAGTACCACCCTTCGCCCTGAATAACTAAGCAGGCCGTCCTCCACCAGGGATGCAAACTCCCTGCTAAGCGAGGTACGAGCAAATCCCAAACGCTCTGCAAGTTCTTTCTTTGAAGTTGGAAGCAGGACAGTATTGCTTCCTTGGATTACCGACAGGTTCTGCAGATAGGCAAGCAGACTCTCACGCAGGCTTTGTGCCGAGAGCTTGGTGACCGTCATGCTTAACTCATGGGCACGGTCGCTCACCAGTTCAAGCAAGGAGGAGAGGAACTCCACCCTTGCCTCACAGAGGTCAATCACCAGTGCCTTGGGAAGATGCAGCACTGCCGAATCATCATCACTGACAACTGTCATCGGGTAGTGGTTGTACCGGCTGAAAAGCAGGGTTGCGCCCCATACATCCCCTGGTTCCAGTACCCTGACCTTGAAAACCTTCCCCTCCTCATCAACACTCTGGATAGAGATCTTCCCCGCTACCACCACATCGAGCGTGGTACACACCTGTCCATGCAGATAGAGCATCTGACCCTTGGAGTAGGAACTGAGCTTTGCCCTGCCTTCCCTGAAAAGGGAGGAGAGTACTTCCGCATCGAACCCATCAAACAGAGAAAGATTTTCAAGCGAAGGAAAGAAATCCATGAAAACCTCCAAAAGTGTAACATACGTAACAGTATAATCGAGAATATTCCGGTATGCTAGGAATACCAAACTTGAAAAGGAGTCAATAATGATTGAAACAGTATACACCTACACCAAAACCGACGAGAAAATCATTGAAAAACTGGTTGGCGATGATCAGGTCATGATCAACCATGTGGTTCTGAACAATGGGGAAGCACTTCCTGAGCACTACAGTGATTCCAATGTCTATCTCACCATAGCACGAGGAACACTCTCAACCACCTTCAACGACCAAGAAGCACACTACTACCAGGGTGCAATCGTGAACGTTCCGGCAAACACCAAGATGAACATTGCAAACACCAACGATGAACCGGTTGAGTTCTTCATTGTAAAAGCACCCCACCCAAGGGTATACAAGGAACAATAAGCCATGAAGAAAACCATCCAGCGGACAGTACAGGTTCTTTTTCTCGGACTCTTCCTCTTTCTGCTCATCAGGGGCAAGGTACAGGTGTGGATGGGAATCTTCCTTCTTTCGCTTGTTCTCTCCCTCTTCTTCTCCCGGTTCTACTGTGGATGGATCTGTCCCATAAACACCCTCCTCAAGCCGATCACCTTCCTGAAAAAGAAGTTTCGTGTGGGCAGTATAAAGACACCTGCCTTCCTCAAGAATGGTGTGCTGAGGATCCTGCTGTTGGTTGCCTTCCTGGCACTCATGGTTTTCACCTTACGCTCAGGCAAACAACTGCCTGTGCTCCCAGCACTAGTGGCCATTGGAGTCTTCCTCTCGCTCTTCTTTGAAGAAGAACTCTGGCATCATTGGCTTTGTCCCTACGGAACCATCCTTTCTCTCCCCAGCAGGGCAGCTAAGAAGCGGATGGTGATCGATCCTGATCTTTGCACCAACTGTGGCAGGTGCAAGCGGGTCTGTCCCTCGGGGGCAATCGTAAAGGAAGAGAAACATCGCATCATCAAGAACGAGTGCCTGGTCTGCCATGAGTGTGAGCGGGTATGCACAAAGGGAGCTATCAGTTACAAATAAATCATAACCATAGTCTAGGTGTGAATAGATCAACAGGGAGAGCAAATGCTCTCCCTGTTGTTGTACAGCCTTCTTAGTAGTGTGGAATGTTAATGCTTCTCTTTACGGAAGCAGAGGAACCAGTCAAGGCAGTATTGATTCTCATCCTTGCTTTCCATCCGCTCCTTGGCGGTACCGCATGAACCTGGGGTGGGGATGATGACATCCTGCCCTGGTCTCCAGTTTGCCGGAGTAGCGATATGCTCCTTGTCAGCCTTCTGCAAAGCCATCACAACACGCTTGATCTCATCAAAGTTACGGCCAGTGGAGGCAGGATAGTACATAATGGTTCTCACCACACCTTCACCATCGATGATGAATACAGCACGAACTGCCTGGGTGGAGGATTGTGACTGGACCATGCCATACTTCTTGGCAACGTCCATCTTGATATCCTCGATTACAGGGAACTTGACCTCAATGTTCTTCATCCCATTCCATTCCAGCTCCTGAATCTTTCTCAACCAAGCAATATGCGCATAAAGGGAGTCGATGGAGAGACCGATAAGCTCAGTATTCATCGCCTTGAACTCATCTGCCATGGAGGCAAAGGTCATGAACTCAGTGGTACAGACAGGGGTAAAATCAGCGGGATGGCTGAAAAGGATTACCCATTTCCCCTTATAATCCTCGGGAAAATTGATATCACCCTGGGTGGTCACTGCGTGAAAAGCGGGGGCCTTGTCTCCAATCAAAGGAAGTGTTGCATTATTCTGTACTTCGTCCATTTCTGAAATCTCCTTGGTACGTGATAGGTTTGTTGTATGCAATAATAGTAATCATTCTCATTAATAATATCAAGTACTTATTGATACTTATTTTTATTAATAACAAACTGTATCTTTATTTCCCTTGGAAACAATACATTCATGATAATTCTTTCCAATCTGCTCTTTATTCGTCATTAATTCCTTGTCATTTTAGCTAACTCATTAGTAGAATTGCAGTACCTATATGCGCAAGAGCAAACGAGTAAGTATTCGAGGCAGTTTCATCGTTGGCCTGCTTCTTATCTGTGTAACCCTGATCTTCATTGGGTACCTAAAGAACAGACTGACATCCCAAGCGGTTGAAACCAATCGCTTGGTTACCCATACCTATAAAGTCATCACAGAAACCAATGCGCTGAAACGTACATTCCAAAACATCCGCATCAATGAACGTGGGTACCTGCTTACTGGAGACCGCTCCTACATGGAAAGCATCGGGGTCAGCACCTACTCCTTCGACCAACGCCTCATGAAACTAAGGATTCTTCTGAAGGAAAATGCTGAGCAGAAGAGACGCCTTGACCTCCTGAAAATTACCTTTGACACGTTGATCAATGAAAGTGTCCAACCTCTCTTGCAGTATCGCCAACCCATTCTTGAAGATTCAACATTCTTAACCGAGCAGGAAGAAATCTTGGAACTCTTTGAACATAGCGAAACCATCTCCAAGACATTGGAGCAAATTCTCAATGACATAGAAAGTGAAGAGTATGCACTGCTGGAAATGCGTCAGAGAGACGTCGAACGTTGGTCTGACATTGACCAGAAGGTCACCTTCCTTGGACCGGTACTGGTCATTATCATTGCCTTCCTTTCCGGGATTGGGGCGATCAACAGGCTGGATGCCTACCAGAGGCAACAAGAGAGAGACCAGAGGGAGCTGAGAGAGGCACGCGACCGATTTGCCAGTATCATCAAGGGTTCCAATCTAGGATCGTGGGAATGGAACCTCAGCGATGACACCATTAAGATCAATGACATGTGGGCAGAGATGCTCGGCTACACAAGAGCAGAGCTTGAGCCCACCACCATTGATACCTTTTCCCGCTTTGTTCACCCTGAGGACCTTGAAAGGGCCATGAAGCTGCTTGCTGAACACCGACTCGGCAAGAGTGAATTCTATAGTTGCGATCTTAGAATGCAACACAAGGATGGCCATTGGATATGGGTCTTCGATCGTGGACAAGTGATAAGCCGCGATGAGAATGGGAAGGCCCTGCTCATGAGCGGAACCCACGCAGACATTACTGAGCGTGTCCTCCAGGCAGAAGCATTGGAGCAAAGCGAAGAAGAGAGCAGAAGACTCTTTGAGGCAATGAACCAAGGCTTCGCATACTGCCAGATTCTCCTTGATGAGAAAGAAACCCCCAATGACTACCGTATCCTCAGGGTAAACAAGAACTTTGAGACACAGACCGGCCTCATCCCTGAGCTTTCGGTTGGGAAGAGAATCACAGAGCTCTTACCGCATGTAGAGCCTTACTGGTTCACTCACAATGGGGAGGTGGCGCTTACGGGGAAGCCACAAACATTTGAGGCCTTCAACAGTGACTTGAACCGACTCTTCAGGATCTCTTCATTCAGCCCTTCATATGGCTACTTCGCTATGATCATCGATGACATCACTGCCCAAAAGCAGATGGAAAAACAATTATACTTTGAGAAAACCCTGTTCGAAACCACACTACTCTCGGTTGGTGATGGTGTTATTTCCACCGATGCAGAGGGGAAAGTTCAATTCATGAACAAGGTAGCTGAAAAGCTCACTGGCTGGCAGGCAGATGAAGCAAAAGGCCGGCCATTTGAAGAGGTATTCAAGATTCTCTGCGGCAGTGACCGCCACCCTTGTCAGAATCCAGTGAAACAGGTACTGGAGACCAAGAGACAGGTTGAACTGGACGAGGATACCATCCTCATCGCACGCGATGGGGACGAGCGTTTCATCAACGACAGCGCAGCCCCCATTCTCAGCGCCTCCCAGAACGTTACCGGTGTTGTCCTTGTCTTCAGGGACAGTACCACCCAACGGATCAAGCAGGATGAGATCCGGACGCTGAGTGTGACCGATCCCCTGACCACGCTCCCCAACCGGCGCTACTATGAGCAAGCAAAAGAGGAGTTGGATGAAGAGCCCTACTACCCGCTTACCTTGGTACTTGCCGATGTAAACGGGCTCAAGCTTACCAATGATGCTTTTGGGCATGAGGCTGGTGATGAGCTGCTACGCAAGGTCTCTGAAATCATGCGCAAGACCTGCAGGGATGATGATATTGTCAGCAGGATTGGTGGTGATGAGTTCGTACTTCTGCTTCCACAAACAGATGCTCTTCATGCACAGGCCATCGTAAAACGTATCAACAACGCTTTGGAGAAAGAGAAAATCAGGGGAATCCAGCTCTCTGTCTCCTTTGGCTATGCGGTAAAGGAAAAGAACAAGGAGAGCTACGAGGACGCTTTCAAGGTTGCAGAGGACTCAATGTACCGCAACAAGCTCAAGGAGAGCATGACCTTCAAGAAACAGGTGATAGAGACCCTGCTCTCCAGACTGTTTGAGCAGGAGGAAGGAGCAGAAGAACATAGCAATCTGGTTGCTTCCTTGACGAGTGCGTTTGCTGAGGTGCTTGGATATCGTGAGGAAGAGGTCAAGAATCTCAGACTTGCAGGGCTGTACCATGACCTAGGCAAGATTGCCATTACTCCCTCCATTCTCTCCAAACCGAGAAATGAGCTCAGCCGGACCCAGGTTATGGAATTGCAAAGACATGCTGAGATTGGATACAATATCCTTCGCTCTGTTGGGGAGTATGCCCCCTTTGCAGAAGCAGTATTGCATCATCACGAAAAGTGGGATGGTAGTGGATATCCACAGAGCCTGAAACAGGAAGAGATTCCAGAGAGTGCCCAAATCCTTGCCATTGCAAACACCTATGCAGACAATCTTCCCTCATTGGGTTTGAAAAAGACCATTGCATTCATGCAAGAACGGGCAAATACCTATTTCAGCCCAGTGCTGCTTGAAACATTCATAACCAAGGTAGTAAAGGCTTGATCCTGACGGAAAAGTGAGCACTTTTATGATTGGCTCTCCTTGGTTACACTACCCGTTTGATATGTTTTCTGTGTTGAACCATAGATCAGACCAACCACAACAAGCAGAATTCCCGAAATGATCAACAGCCACTCCACAGGTACCCTGTCAGCCAGGGGGCCGAAGAGCAAGATTCCCAGCGGTATTGCACTGCCACTGAGCAGCTGTACAATGGAGAACACCCTTCCCATCTTGTCTTCATCGGTTATCTCCTGGATCATGACAATCTCAGCAGAATTCAAGACGGGAACAAAGATACCGCCAAGTCCAAGGATTATGAGGTAGAGAAGGAATGTGGGAGCAACTCCCAGAAGGGCAAAACTTACCCCGAAGGCAACCAAGGAGAGTGCGATGGCACGAACCTTATTGGAAAAGGACCCCTTCAGGGAGATGATCAGGCCACCCAACAAGGTACCCGCAGTCCACACCATCTCATTTGCGGTAAGGAACCATACCTCACTACCAAAGCTTCGTTCCACCAACAAGGGAGTCAGTATTGCTGCAGGGGTGATAAGGAAGAAGGAGAAACCATAACAGATCAGGAGATTACGCAAGAGAACATTGTTGAATGTGTAGGAAAGCCCCTTCTTGATATCCTGGATCATACTGGTTCCTTCCTCCGACCGCTTCCTTGCCCCCACCTTGATGAAGGAGAAAGTCACCACTGCAAAGACAGCAGTGACAACATCGAGTAAGAGTGTCCAGGTAAGGTCAAACAATCCAAGCATCATGCCACCAACGGCAGGAGAGAGGAGCAACAGCACTGAATTGATGCTCTGGTTAACCCCTTGGATTCGAACAAGATGTTCTTCACTGACCAATTGGGGGATGATGGCATTCACCGCAGGTGTCTGTACCCCGCTGCCGAGTGACCGCACGACCGAAACAGCGAGCAGGGCTGTGATCGACTTTGCCCCAGTGGCATAGAAAAGGGCTAGACCCAGCGTAGCAATGGCAATGAAACTGTCAGAGAGCATGATCAGGTGCTTACGGTTGTAACGGTCTGCCCACACCCCGCTGGAAAGACTGATTAGGAGATGGGGAACCATCTGGGCAAGGGTGGCATACATCAGGAACACTCCTGATGAGGTCTCAAGGGTGATGTACCAGATAATGGCATATCCAACAACTGAAGAGCCAAACAATGAAAGATTTTGGCTGATCAGGAAGAGGACAACGGATGGAGTAAATAAAGCGTTGTTGCTTTTTTGTTTCATTGTAGTACCACAGATATATATAAGAACAGGGAATAGAAACTCCCTACCGGCTCTAGCACTGTAACGAGCCATGTAAACTTAGTCCAGTGGTGTACTTCTTATGCGGACACAATTCCGTCCAGCTTTTTTTGCCTCATAGAGGCAGGCATCAGCCTCCCGGTATAGCTCATCAAAACTTGAGGTGATTGCAGACGAGACTCCCAATGAAACAGTCAGACGAATGGAGTGTTGTTCATGGGTGAATATTTGCAGCTCAACATACTTCCTGAGATGTTCGGCACAAGAGATCATCTCATCCCTACTCTTATGGGAACTGAAAATGGCAAACTCCTCACCTCCAAACCTACAGACAATGCAAGATTCGTCAACTTCCTCCTTAAGGATGGAACCAATGGAATGTAGCACAGCATCGCCCGAGCGATGTCCCCACTGGTCGTTTATCTGCTTGAAGTGGTCAAGATCGAAATAGATAAGATGGGATTCCCCTGTGGCTAGAGAAAGCTGCCTCTCCACCTTCTCGATAAATGTCTGCCTGTTATAGAGCCCTGTAAGCCCGTCAATCTCTGCCCGGTGTTGCAGCTCTTCGGCACGTTGTTTCAGCAGGGTAATATCCTGGATCAGGGTAATGGTCCCGATTGTCTCTGTTGCTTTGGAGGTAATCGGATAGAGTTCAGCAAGAAGCGCTCTGCCATCTAATGAAAAGTCAAAGGAGGTTCTTTCGCTTTGTCGCACAGCGTTACCCCATCGAGGAATCTCGAGATATAGTTGCTCCTCAATCAAATCCATATCTGTTCCTAGAAGCTCTTTTGCTGCTGGGTTCATATCCACGACATGCCCTTCCCCATCACAGATGACAATGCCCTCCCCAAGAAACCGAAACGCCTGTTCCCTTGCCAAGGGGGCCAGCTTGAGCAGATCAAAACGATAGATTCCAAGAAGCAGGAGAAGCCCAGAGAGGGCAAAGACGCCACTGATGGGTAATATCTGGAGGAACTGCTCATTGCTCACTACCTTTGCCATGGCATACAAGAAGGGAATCACCATACCCAGCAACAATATGTATGCTTGTTTTCTCATGGAGGTGCTGGTGGTAACAACAAAAACAATCACCAAAACAAGAGAAAAAACCATGAGAAAGAAGTTGCCTGAAATCAGAAATTTTGCAAGCACCGTGGTCTCAACCACCAGCGTTGAAAACTGGGAAGAGGTGACCAAGGAGACCGAGTGACGAATCCAGTGGTGCAGGAAATCTGTCCCTACCAAGATGATGCCGACTCCTTGGTAGATATAGAGTATCCTCCCGATCTGTTTTTGTTTCTCTCTCCAATATCCTGTATATGCCAAAGAGAACAACAAGGTGGCAACAGGAGTATAGAATACGCCAATTTGGCAAATATTACGCCATAGTACTTTGAAGAAAAAGGTATAGCTGACCATCTCGGCGAACGAGGTCAGCGACCAGATAAGCATAAAGAGAACGGCAATGAGCAACTCGCTTGCTGCTCGCTTACTTCGCACCCTCCAAACTGCAATAAGCACTCCTAGAAGCATGCCAATGGAAAGCAGATTGAAGAATAGGACAGGAAAGCTAAGCATGCACAACTCCTTGCGATTCTCTGCATTGTACCAGAGAATATTGGAGAAATCAGCAGAAAGAACCTAGCTAATAAGCCAATTCATTGCCTTTTCTTCCTCATCCGTGAAATAGATTTCCTTCCCCTTATTACTTTCCAGGATAAACGATCGCAAGCTTGAGCTACATCCTGAAGAGAAGTCCCCAACAATGGCAAGCCGCATCTGGTAGGTCACAAATTTCTGGAGCACATCACCGGCAATCTTCGTGCTCAAATCGAAGAACTCAGGGTGTATATCCTTCTTGCCTACAACCATCCTACTGCATCCAGTCCCATAACGAACGTTTGCCATCAAATCCAAGGCTGAATCAACATCTGAGAAGAGCATCTCTTCACTGGAAACCTTGGCGACCTCGATTCCATTCCTTTTTACATATTCAATCTGCATAGCTACCTACGTTCTCCTTGCAGGAATCTTACCATGACATAGGCATCCCCTCTCTCTTCAGCGACAAGGAAGTCCAGACTTTGGTAAAGCCTGTAAGCCCTACTCTCTTTCTGCACAGAAAGTGATACCTTCCCGTATCCTGCATGCAACAGAACCTGACACATCTCCTCAATAAGCTGTCTCCCGAGGCCCCTGTTACGGAAAGGCTCCTCTATTGCAATACACAGCTCAGGAGTCTCACTGGTAAAGTACCCATATCCAGGGTCCTGGGAATCAAACAACCGTACCCAAACAGCACCAACCACCTTATCCTGGACTTCTGCTACCAATGCGTAATCTCCATCCCTGCCGAAATCCTGGATATAGTGGCTTAGTGATGGATCTTCCAGAACCGATAGTGGTGGAGGGGCCTCACCTTCGGCTATATAGATGGCTTCATACAAGAAATGCCCAAGCAACGGGTACTCTCTCCTCCAAAGTGGGCGGATTGAAAGCACATGCTTCAGCGAAGCTATTACCTGTAAGTTTGCACTATGGGGATGCATATCAACACCTTGAATGACCTCTACCTGGTAGAATCCGTTTTGAACCAAGTACTGTAGGTCCCTTTTTAAGGTACGCTCCTGCCTGCTGAGATAGATAATACGCCCTGGATTGATAGTAAGAACAGAGTCCAGAAGAGAGCGTTCACACCCCTCTTCAGATGGAGAGAGGAAGAGTGTATTACAGCGCTGCCCCCGTTTTGCAAGTTGACGAAGATGTTTCTCGTTGTTCCCCACAAAACGCTCTACATGCTCAATGCCATTGAGAGCAGCCTCATCACAATAAGGAGTAAACTCCTGGAGTAGATAACTCTGACTTGCTCCTTCTCTCATAGAGAGCAGGGTAAGTATGCCATGGGTAGTACAGCAGTCGATCACAATATCCCCATCCTGCACCTGGGCAAGCTCCATCACCTTCATATAGAGCACCTCTGCCTGGGATGGGCAGGAGGGAAAATCAGATGAGGGGGGAAGCGAAAATTTCAGAGAGCAAAGGGAATCCTCGATCGCTGAACGTCCCCAGAATGTACTGGGTTTACACTCCCCGTCACTCAGAACTATTCCAACGATCTCAGTATGTTCCCGTCTCAATGCATAGAGGAAAGAGGAAAAAGTGGACTCTATTCGCTCAGGAAGCGTAAAGCACAGCAACACCTGCTCCTGATTGCTCCTGATACGCAGTGTCAGCTTAGTTGCAGGGAAAGAGGTATCAATACCATGGGTAGAGGCAAGACGATTGATACTCCTCAGTATCCGCTCAGCCAAGGGATGCCTCAGCATACATGCCCTCAAGGCAATGAATTGATTCTGTCTCGTACTGATTAACCCGGATGCAAATTTCCCACGCCAGTCCAGTCCGAAGTGGACCTCCACATAGTGGAGGAACCCTTCCATCTGCTGCATCCCAATTACAGGCTCCACACACGAGGCAAGCTCTGCAAACTGGGTACGCAAGTATGCACTCTGCAATTCCAGCTGCTTATGATACGGGTGTTCCATGAGTGGACAGTGACCGCAGACACGAAGCGCGGGACATTTGGCATAGGTTTCCATACTCCCTACGGTGCGGGTAAAAACGATGTTTGTCAATTGTGTTTGTCCACTCTCTTTGGTATGCTTAATCTATGAAATACGTACGATTCAAACACCAAGAAGAGGTCTCCTATGGCCTCCTTAGCGATACCACCATCAAGGTGCTCGAGGGTTCACCCTTTACGAGCTACAGAGAAACCAGTGAGAAGCTCTCCTTGGAGGAGGTAGAATTGCTTACTCCCTGTGACTATTCCAAAGCCATCTGCATTGGCTTGAACTATAGTGACCATGCCAAGGAGTTCCAACTTCCCATTCCAACCGAACCGGTTGTGTTCATGAAGCCCTCCACAGCCGCGCTTGCTCCAAACAAGGAGATCATCTACCCAGAAATGAGCAACCGCCTTGACTATGAAGCAGAGCTTGCCGTGGTAATAGGGAAGAAAGCTCGTTATGTATCAGAAGCAGATGCATCATCTTACATACTTGGCTACACGTGTGCCAACGATATTACTGCCCGGGACCTGCAACCAAAGCAGGGACAATGGACCGTGGCAAAGAGTTTTGACACCTTCTGCCCCTTTGGACCGTTTATCAGCGATGAGGTCGATCCAGCAAACCTTGTTATTGAGAGCAGGGTCAATGGGAGGACCATGCAGAAGTCCAATACCAGCAACTTGATCTTCTCCGTCCCCTTCCTGGTGAGCTACCTATCTAGAATCATGACCTTGCTCCCTGGAGACATCATTCTTACCGGTACACCGGGAGGAATCAGCGGCATGCACAAGGGAGATACGGTGGAGATACTGATCGAAGGACTGGGAGTGCTTCGCAACACCATAGCATGAAGAAAGAGCTGGGGAAAAACCTCAGCTCATTTCTGTTTATACCTATCCCTATTGTATAGTTGCTTCCAACTCACCACCGGAGAAGGAGACAAGAGTCCCCTTCTCTGTTTTTTCCAACGATCCCATTGAGATTTTTTCAACACTCTGTTCGTTGTGCAGGAACACAGCCCAAGGGCCCAAGTTCCCTTTTGCTTTCACACCGAACACTCCATCTTCATGAACAATCGTACACGTTGCAACGACTTCCCCCTTCGCGTTATATATCTGAGATTCAGCACTCCTGCCTTCATCCAGTGCAAAGAGGTGAAAGGTAACATCGCGAGCGAAATCATAATCGCATGACTGCGTTTCCTTTCCAACGGGAATGAGTGAGTTAGGACGTGCAAAGAGCGGTAAACTGAAGTAGTCATATGTCTCCTTGAGATACCTCCCTCCTCTTACCTCTTTCCCACTCAGAAGATGGGTCCACCTGCCCTCTGGCAGATAGTAGGAAGCTGTGCTGAGTTCATTGAAAATGGGAGCAACCAATAGACTGTCGCCTAACAAATACTGTCGATCAAGATAGATGCATGCCGGGTCATCCGGGAATTCAAGCATCATGGAGCGCATCATGGGTATACCCTCCTGATGCGTCTTGTTTGCCATTGCATAGAGGTATGGCATCAGCGTGCATTTCAGTTCTACAAAATGCCGCAGCACCTCACAAGCTTCCTCTCCAAAATCCCAAGGGACACGATAGGACTCATTGCCATGCAATCGGCTATGAGATGAGAGCAGCCCAAAGGCCACCCAACGCTTGAAAAGATCAGGTGTGGCAGTCTGCTCAAACCCTCCAATATCATGACTCCAGTATCCGAAACCTGACAGTGACAGCGACAAGCCTCCTCTCAGGCTCTCTGCCATTGATTCATAGGTAGCTGAGCAATCACCTCCCCAATGCACGGGGAACTTCTGACCACCGACCGTTGCAGAGCGGGCAAAGACCAATGCTTCTCCTTTCCCACGTTTCTCTTCCAACAACGAAAAAACTGCCTCGTTATAGAGATAGGTGTAGTAGTTGTGCATCTTCTCAGGGCCACTTCCGTCGTAATACACAACCTCGGTTGGAATACGTTCGCCAAAGTCAGTCTTGAATGTATCGACGCCCATATCCAACAAACTCTCCAACTTACTGCGGTACCAGGTGGAAGCCTCTGGATTGGTGAAATCCACCAAACCCATTCCTGCCTGCCAGCGGTCCCACTGCCAGATACCGCCATCTCTCTTCTTTACCAGATAACCATGTTCCATCCCTTCGCTGAACATCACCGATTTCTGGGCTACATAGGGATTGATCCATACACAGACCTTCAACCCTCTCTCATGCAGGCCTTTCAGCATCTTCTCAGGATCGGGGAACTGCCTGTCATCCCAGGTAAAGTCCACCCACTGGAACTCACGCATCCAAAAACAATCAAAATGGAAAACCTGGAGAGGAATCTTCCTCTCAGCCATGCCATCAATGAAATGGTGCACGGTCTTCTCATCGTAATCAGTGACAAATGAAGTACTCAGCCATAGGCCAAAAGACCAAGGGGGTACAAGTGCAGGTCTTCCGCTCAACTGGGTATACCGCCTGAGGACTTCCTTGCCAGTATTGCCAGCGATCAGGTAGTAATCCAGGCACTCACCGGGTACTGAGAACTGCACAGAAGTAACAACCTCACTCCCTACCTCGAAGGATACCTTACCAGGATTGGCTACCAGTACTCCATATCCATTTGAAGAGAGATAAAAAGGAATATTCTTATAGGCTTGTTCGCTGCTTGTTCCCCCATCCTCGTTCCAGATATCAACCACCTGTCCATTCTTGACAAATGGAGTAAAACGCTCCCCCAGCCCATAGATTGCCTCACCGACCGAGAGATTGAGATAGTCACTCTGGTAAGTTTTTCCGTCATCAGACTGAAAATGTCCACTGAGTTTTCCAGGAGAAGAGGTCAGATACCGGCCATCATCCTGGTAGGTCAGATCACAAGGGCCGGAGAGGGGAATGGTTGCCTGTAAAGAACCAGCGTTCACCGAAAGCTGCCCATCCTGCTCCTCTTCATAGGTAAGTGCTGCAGGATCGTCCTCCAATAGCTCAAAGAAGGGACCATCGTTTCTTGCCCCCTTGTAATGGTAGGTGCGGATATGCAGAACCCCTTCCATGGGACTGCTGAGCTCAGTCGTGATCACAGGGGTGTTCAGTGTTGCTCCCCGAAACTCAATCGGCTTGACAGCTGCATAGATTGCTATCTTCCCATCCAACTTCTGGATATCAACAATCTCCCGTTTGGGTAGATGCCGGATGTGTTTTTGTATATTCCAGTACCCGTCTCTGAATTTCATAATATATCTCCCTATTTCTCGGTTTTAATCAGGTCTTGACCGCGCCTGCCACCATTCCCTTGATGATGTACCGTTGCAAGCTCAGATAGAAAATAATGGCTGGAAGAATGGTCAGGAGAACCCCTGCCATCGCATAGTTCCAATCGACTTTATAGAGGCCAAAGAAGTTATATGCAGCCAATTGCAGTGTCAGTGATTTCTTCGAGCCACTGAGCACGAGCAAGGGAAGCAAGAAGTCATTCCACATCCACATGGTGTTGATGACAACAACCGAGACCGTAACCGGCTGTAACAGCGGGAAAATTATCTGAAAGAATGCCCTAAGTGGGGAAGCCCCATCGATCATGGCACAGTCATCCAGTTCCTGGGGCACCGATTTAACCGCTCCATGATACATAAACAGAGCAAGAGAAGCACCAAGACCCCAATACAAGACACCCAGACCAAGGGGAGATCCTATGAGATGCAGTTCCTTGGCGACTTTAACCAAGGAGATCATGAATGAGTGAAATGGTATCATCATGGGGGCAATAAGCACCATGAAAATGACAAAACTGTAGCGTGTTTTCGTCCTGCTGAGACGATACCCTGCAAGAGAGCTCACCAATACCACTCCACACACCCCAACAACCGTAGCAATCAGCGTATTAAGGAAGTACTGAGGGTAGTTCATGATACGAAAAGCATTGGTGAAGTTTTCAAATACAAGTCGGGTGGGAAGAGCCAGTACATTACTGGTGATTTCACTAAAGGTCTTGAACGAGTTGATCAAAACCAAGAACAAGGGATACAGATATCCCAATGCGATGATACTGAGCACCACGGTGGTAAGAGAGGATGCAAGAGACCTGCGCTTTTTCATACTTCAACCTCCCTTTGCTTGAACATCCTGACCTGGAAGAGTGAAAGGATAAGAATGATCAGGAAGAGAATGACCGATTTGGCAGTACCATACCCAAAGCGATTGATCACGAACGCTGTACGATAGATATCCAAGGCAATGGTGGTCGTGGAATTCCCTGGCCCACCGTTGGTTAGGCTGAATATAACATCGAAGGCTTTCAAGCCATTTGAGAGTGAGTGGAAAACACTCACCGTGATAGAGGGCATGATAAGTGGCAACGTAACCCTGAAGAACCGGCCTACCGCTGAAGCACCATCAATCATGGCAGCCTCGATAAGATCGCGGGGAACCGTCTGTAATCCAGCAATATATACCACCAGATAGAAGCCCAGGGAGTGCCACACAGAGACCATCAGGACGCTGAAGTAGACCAACTTCACATCCCCAAGCCAACTGAACATGAAAAATTCCAAACCAGTAATCTGGTAGAAAGACTCAAATCCGGCAGAGAAGATAAATCGCCAGATATATCCGATGATGATCAGGCTTATGATATTCGGCACGTAGTATGCTGCCCGCAAGGTATTCTTTCCCTTCAGGTCACTATCCAGAAGGACTGCAAGCAAGAGTGCAGTGATATTCGTTACAATCACCGACCCCAGTGTCAGGCGAAGGGTAAACCCAAAGGCCTTCCACATATCCAGGTCATCAAGTATCAATTCCTTGTAGTTCTCCAATCCGATGAAGGTCTGGGCTCGATCCAGCCCATTCCATTTGGTGAAGGAAGAGAACACACTCATAAGAAAAGGAATCTCAACAGAAATGAGTATCGCAACCAGGGCTGGCAGGGTAAATCCGGTAAAAACCATAGCCCTGGAGAGTTGTTTTCGCTTCAATGGTGTCATGTTGTATACCTAGTGGCCGGAAGGAGAACCCTCCGGCCAGTGTCGATGATAAGCTTCTCTAGAAAGCTGCCTTGGCAATCTTGGTATAGGCAGCATCAAGTGCATCCAAGGTCTCTGCACGGTCAGTCAGGCCTGCACAATATCCCTGGAAAATGGCACCAAGCTGTTGCTCGGTTCCGGTTGGGAACATCTGGTAGAACCAGGGGTATCCTGGAACTCCTTCACCCAGCATCGCGGTTGTGGACTCAGCAATCTGGGAGTCAGGAGCTGCTGCACCCTTGATCGGGGACAATTGCTTGACCTGACCAGGGATCCAGTTTCTTCCATACTCACTCGTGGTAAGCCACTCTAGCCAAGCAAGGGATTCCTCAAGATTCTCCCCATCCTTGGCAATACGGATTGTCTGGTTGGAATCAAACATAAGACCAGCAGTCTCTGCATTGTTTCCGGTAGGCCCAACCAAGAAACCAAGTTCCACTTCAGGATTGGTCTTTCTAATTGAGTCCTCAGCCCAGTTACCTTGGTGAATCATTGCTACCTTGCCGGTTGCAAGGGCAGAGGTCTGGTCATTGAAGTCTGATTCATTAGGCTTGGGACCACCATACTCACCAATAAGGTCAAGAAGGTCAAAAACTTGACTCATCTCGGGGATATCCTTGAACTTGAGCTTGCCGGTATTCAGCATGCTTACAAAGTTCTCATATCCGCCATAGTTCTCAACAGGAACGTTTGCAATGGCCTGCCATGCAGTCTGGGGAAGAACCCAGAACTCCTTGAAGCCGGTTGCAAAGGGCTGTACGCCATTTGCCTGCAATTTCTTTGCTACGGCCTCGAACTCATCCAACGTCCTTGGGAGTGTGGTAATTCCGTTCTCCTCAAATACCTGTTTGTTATAGATGAAGGAGTGGGATTGCACAAGGAATGGATAGCCAAGCACCCTGCCATCAACCGTGACACCCTGCAGAGCAGAAGGTTCCAACTCCTGGATGAACGCTTCATCGGTCAAGTCATAGACATAGTCCTTATACGTTGAGTTGTCTGCATAGGCGCTACTCATGAAGATATCAGGGACATCCCCACTATTCAGTCGACTGGTCAACACTGAACGATAATCGGTCTGAAGGACAGTGATATCCAGGGTAACACCGGTTTCTGCCTTATACGCAGCTACCATGTCATTGTACTGCTCTGCCAGCTCTGGGCTGTAGAAGAGAACGTTAAGAGTCGGGGGTCCGGCTTTTTCTTCCTGTCCTGCTGCAGTGAGCGGGGAGAAAGCAAGAAGCAGGACCAAGAGTGTGAACAACAATTTTTTCATGAAAATCTCCTTTTTTGGTTCCAAGGTCCCAATACTATGGTATGTTATACGTATAACACACGAATATATGGTTGTCAACAAAATCATTCTCGTGCGAATATGAGGAAATCATTTTCCAAATCCGGGGAGCTATGGGCCTTACACAGAAAGAAATTGCACGGAATCTGGGAATTTCCTACATGACGGTAAACCGTGCATTGAACAACAATGGGTATGTCTCAAAAGAACTGCGGGAGAAAATTCTCTCCTATGCAAATGAGATGGGCTATGAACCCCATCGAGCAAGCCAGGTACTGGTAAGAAACACAACCAGAACCATTGCACTCTTTTCCTCCTCTCTTCCTGAGTATTTTTGGGAAGAGGTGGATAAGGGAGTGCGAGCAGCTGCAGCACAGTTGAGAGCGTTCAACTATGAAGTGCACTACCATAGGATCCCAGAGCTCGACACTGATGCCTACCTTAGGGAGTTGGAGAGAGAGATCAATCGGGGTGTCGATGGGATAGCAGTGGTCAATCAACGTAAGTACCGCATGGGTACCATTCTTCACAGGATTGAGGAAGCTGGAATTCCCTATGTCACCTTCAATGTCGATGCCCCTAAAACCAAACGTCTCTGCTACATCGGCTCAGACTACCAGGCAGGGGGCAGACTTGCTGCTGACTTCATTGCAAGAACCCTTCAGCTTTCACCCAAGAAAGAGGTACTTGTTCTGCAATGTAATGAGGAGCTGTACTCACTTCATAAGGAGCCCGATATCAACAAGATGCGTCTTGAAGGGTTTCTCTCCCTCATGCGATCGGTCTTTCCTGAGATCACGGTACATGTAGAGTATTTCGATACCCGTTTACAGGTGGGATACAAGGACAACCAAATCCTGAATCTGGTTCAACAGTACAGAGACAAGGTACAAGCGATGTACCTCATCCCTGCTTTCAACACAGACTTTGTCAGAGCCTTGGAAACCACCCAAACAAAGGGAATGATCACGGTCCTGCATGACCTGGACACTGTCTCCATCCACCAACTGCAAACAAGGCTACTCTCAGCAGTAATACACCAGAGCCCTACCCTTCAAGGATATTACACAGTAAAAACATTGGAGCAGATCATTGAACAGAAAGTCGCAAAACCACTTCCTACTGTAGAGATCGACCATAACCTTGTCCTTACCGAAAACAGGGACCTAATCCAAGGAATCCTTGCAACTCGACTGATGCACTAAATGATCAATAGTAATACGTTATCTGGACACCCTTTCCATCAAAGTAAAGCAGATCACCTTGAGGGTAGTGCCATGTTGCCTTGAGGCTGGAGGGAACGCGAAGCCCATCCTGGAGTACATAGTCACCGCATTCAGCACTCCAGCGAACCTTTTCCATGGTACCATCCATGGTAACCGCCATTCTATCCTCGGTAGAGAAGCTCAGCATCTCACCGCTCTCTGAAAAGGTAAAAATTCCAGAAACCTCCATACCATAAGCTTTCATCATTGCCTTTGCATGGGTGTCATCAATCGCCTCCCAGGAAACCATGTCACTGAGGGCAACAGAGGGAAGGAAGAACGCTTCTGCAAGATAGGTCACCAAGCAGGCCTTATCCATATGACCGCCCCTCTGGTTGAACAGCCTGATTCGTTTTGCAAGATACCCCTCCATGGAACCTCTTCCACCGGAGAAGGAATCCAATCCCTGGAAAGGAAGCCCATAGATATGGGAATCAATATACGCAAACCTAAGAGGCTCACTTGCATCATTGATCTGTGTGTAATCAATTGAGATGGTAGGCTTATCCCTTCCAAGGGAAAAGGGCACATCAGTGAAGACAGCCTTAAGTCCACTCATCTTTTGCTTTCCAATAAATCCACCTTCAATGAAGAACCGCTGGACAGGAAGGGGATACCCTTCCAATTCCTCGAGGGTGAACACCTTTTCCTTTGATTCCAAGTTTTGTACGAACTCCTGCTCAATACCAGCAAAACGCTTCTGCAGTACAGATGGCGGTAGCAATAGCACCAATAAAACCACCACAATAATCGCAACAATGCTCAAGACCACCTTACTCCTCCTTCCCATACGTATCCTCCATACGTGCCAAGTTCTTCATCCATTGGGTAATGCTTTTCTGCATCACCATAATCATCTCAGTATCAAAATCGGCGAAGAAGGCGTCAACAAATGCACGCTCATCCCCTTCCCGTGTCTTCAGATGAGAGAGACACGCCTGAGTTGGTTGTAGCAGCACGGTTCTCTTATCCTCATCTGATCTTGTAAGCTTGAGAAATCCCCGCTTTTCCAATATGAGGGCCATCTTCTTAATATTCTGCCTACTACTCCCTATCTTTTTGGAAAGCTCAGTCAGTGAACACCTCTGATTCTCACAGGAGAGCAACATTGCCAAGAGCAACCACTGCTTGGTGGAAACCTGCTCATCGATGGAATCCCCCAAAACCTGCAACCGGTTAGCAACAAGAAAGAGTGAGCCAAATACATTTGCCTTCATCTCATCATCACTCATCTTCAACTCCTATTAAGTAACTGGTTACGCATTATAGGTAACTAGTTACGTTTATGCAAGAGGTCTATGGATATTTTTTTTAAAAAGGACCTTGGCTATTACACCAAGGCCCAATGTCGTTGCTCATCTGAGCATGTTCATTTACTTCTCGTAGGCTGAATCATGCACTCCAGCTACTGCTCTTCCACTCGGTTCATTCATTGCCTTGAATGCCCGGTCCCATTCCAGAGCTGTTGCTGTGGAACAAGCAACCGAGTCCTCACGAGGAACACAGCGTGCCGCGCTCTCACTGGGGAAGTGGGAAGCAAAGAGGGTACGATAGTAGTACTCCTCCTTGGTAGCGGGGGTATGAATCGGGTACCGCTTTGCCGCCAAGGCAAACTGTTCATCACTGACCAGAGAGCTGGTAAGCTGTTTCAGGGTATCAATCCAGTTGTAGCCTACCCCGTCACTGAACTGCTCCTTCTGCCTCCAGACAATCTCATCCGGCAGATACTCCTTGAACGCCTCACGGAGAAGCCACTTCTCGATACGCTTATTCTTCCCAACAACAGGGCAGAGCTTCATGTCGGGATTCAGGTTCATCGCTACATCGATGAACTCCTTGTCCAGGAACGGAACGCGTCCCTCAACACCCCAGGCGGCCAGTGACTTATTCGCCCTCAGGCAGTCATAGAGGTTGAGTTTGGAGAGCTTTCTGACCGTCTCCTCATGGAACTCCCTGGCATTGGGAGCCTTGTGGAAATAAAGATACCCACCAAAGAGCTCATCACTCCCTTCCCCGCTAAGCACCATCTTGATACCCATCGAGCGAATGACGCGAGCAAGCAAATACATCGGGGTTGCTGCCCTTACCGTGGTGATATCACTGGTTTCCAGATGATAGATGACATCACTGAGAGCATCAAGTGCCTCCTGAATGGTAAAATGGACCTCATGGTGGACAGTCTTCAGATGGGCAGCAGCGATTCGGGCTGCTTTCAGGTCAGGTGATCCCTCAAGCCCGATGGCAAACGAGTGGAGACGTGGCCACCAAGCTTCCTCTGTGTCTGCACTTTCCACCCGCTTTTGGGCATATTTTGCAGTAATGGCTGCAATGATGGAGCTATCCAAGCCACCTGAGAGCAACACCCCATAGGGAACGTCACTCATCAACTGACGCTTCACGGCAGCTTCCAGGGCCTCCTTGACCATCTCGATCGTTCCTCCATGTTCCTTGACCACATCATAGCTGGTCCAGGAGCGCTCATACCACTTCCTGAGCTTTTTCTCAGGACTGTAATACAGGTGTCCAGGAGGAAAGAGTTCGATCGCACTACAGGTTCCTTCCAAGGCCTTCAACTCACTCGCCACAAAGAAATGTCCCTGATCATCCCACCCCTGATAGAGGGGAATGATGCCTATATGGTCACGAGCAATAAGGTACACATCCTTCACCTGGTCATAGAGAGCGAAGGCAAAGATACCATTCAGGTCCTCAAGAAAATCAGGGCCCTTCTCCTGGTAGAGAGCAAGGATGACTTCACAGTCACTCTGTGTCTGGAACTCGTAGACACCCTCATACTCCTTCCTGATCTGCTGGTGGTTGTAGATTTCACCATTGACAGCCAACACCACATTCCTGTCTGCGCTGTAGAGCGGCTGACCTCCTGAGAGTGGGTCGACAATAGCTAGTCGTTCATGACTGATGATGGCCTTCTCCCCTTCATACACCCCCGACCAATCGGGACCACGGTGACGGATCTTCCCTGACATGGAAAGAATCTGGGAACGAAAGGCCTTTGCGCTGCGCTGGATGTCAAACATTCCTACAAATCCACACATCGTATACCTCCAAACGTAAAAAAGACGCTCCTTGCCCAGTACTTGGGTAGGAACGTCTTTGTTCTTGGAAGGATACTACCTGCTCTTTTACAAAGTTGCAAGAGCCTCATCCACTACAGAGAGTGCAGCATCAATATCTTTTTTCTCAACAACCAAGGGGGGAACAAAGCGCAATACGTCGCTTCCAGCGCTTGCCACCAACACACCCTTGGCAAAACAGGCATCCACCACCTGCCGGGGAGGAACGGTAAGCACCAATCCATTGATCAGTCCCTTTCCCCTTACAGCTACGCAAAGGTCGGGATAGCGAACCACCAATTGAGCGAGTTTCTCCCTCAAGTACCTCCCCATCTCCTGGACATGGGAAGTGAAGGCTGGATCGCTGAGACGACGGACCATCTCTCTCACTGCGGCCATTGCCAAGGCATTACCCCCAAAAGTGGAAGCATGGTCTCCGGGAGTGAAGATATGACTTGCCTTTCCCGTGGTGAGCATCGCCCCGCAAGGAACACCTCCAGCGAGGGCCTTTGCGGAGGTAAGCACATCGGGTTTCACACCATAGACCTGATACGCGAAGGGCTTTCCACTGCGGCCCATTCCACACTGTACCTCATCATAGATGAGCAGGAGATTGTGCTCATCACAGAGAGAGCGGAGTCCCTGCAGGAAGGCTGGGTCAGCTGGAACAATACCTCCCTCCCCCTGGATTGGCTCCACGATAATTGCACAGGTTTTTTCTGTAATGAGCGCTTTTATGCTCTCCAGGTTGTTGAACTCTGCATAGCTGAATCCCTGGGGAAGCGGTGCAAAGTTCTTATGGTACTTCTTCTGCCCTGTTGCAGTGATGGCACCGTAGGTCCTCCCATGGAATGAATGCACCATGGAAATGATTTCGCTACGAGGGGTCTCACTCTGGTGTCCGAATTTCCTGGCAAGCTTGAGGGAAGCCTCTGTGGCTTCCGCCCCACTATTGCAGAAGAACACCCGCTCCATTCCTGCAAGCGAGCAAAGTTCCTTTGCCGCCTCCACCCCTACCTTGTTGTAGTAGAGGTTAGAACAGTGCAAAAGGCCTTCACTAACGACTTTATTAATAGCTTCTGAAAGGCCAGGGTCTCCGTAGCCAAGGGCATTGACGGCAATGCCGCCGACAAAGTCGAGGTAGCGCTTACCCTCTTCATCTATGAGGTACATACCTTCTCCACCGGTAAACACCACTGGTACTTGGCTGTAGGTATCCAACAGGTACTGCTTGCCTGTCTGTATTGTTTCTTGCATGCTCATGAGCGTTCCTCCTTGGTGACCATGGTCCCGATTCCCCGTGTGGTGAATATCTCAAGCAGGATGGCGTGGGGAACCCTGCCATCAAGTACGTGAACACTACTCACCCCTTTCTCCAATCCATCAAGACAACACTGCACCTTGGGGATCATACCGCCATTGATTGTACCATCCTGGATGTACTCTTCAGCTTGTCTTGTACTCAATGCGCGTATGATGGAAGAGGGATCATCCTTGTCCTTGAGGATCCCTTCCACATCGGTGAGAAACACCAACTTCTGCGCAGAAAGGGAACCTGCAACGGCACTTGCCGCATAATCGGCATTGATATTGTAGGTATTACCTTCCTCATCAACCCCAACAGGGGAGACAACCGGTACGAAGTTGTTGGAAAGCAGGGTCTCAAGGAGACTGGGGTCGACCTTTTCCACATGTCCAACATACCCAAGATCTCGCCCCTTATCATCCAACTTCTTTGAACAGAGCAGGGTTCTCCCATCCTTGCCACTGATGCCAACAGCACTGATGCCTACCTGCTCCAGCTCACTGACCAGGCTCTTGCCAATGGATCCACTGAGCACCATCTCCGCTACCTGTGCTGTCTCAGCATCGGTTACACGAAGTCCATCAAGGAACTCGCTCTTCTTACCCAGACGGTCGAGCAGGCTGGTAATCTCCTTGCCCCCGCCGTGGATGACCACTGGTTTCAAACCGATGTACTTAAGCATCGCAATATCCTGGATAACCGACTTCTTCAGTTGCTCATCAACCATGGCAGAGCCGCCATATTTGACCACGACAATACTGCCGGCGAATGTCCTGATGTAGGGAATCGCCTCGATAAGCACCTCAGCCTTGAGGATCTCGTTTGCCATCCTGTGTTTCATCAGCTTCTATAATCTCCATTGATCCGAACATACTCATAGGAAAGATCACAACCCCAAGCAGTGCCTTCCCCCTCTCCGTCTGTCAAGGTTGCAAGTGTCTGCACATCCCTTTCCATCAGGATTCCTTTTGCCTTGTGCTCATCAAAGGCCAGGGGAGTCCCTGCTGAGACCACCTGTATCGTCCCCTTGGAAGAGGAAAAAAAGAGGTCAACAGCATGTGGATTGAAATCAGCTCCACTATACCCCATGGCACAGAGAATCCGTCCCCAGTTTGCATCACTGCCAAAGAAGGCCGTCTTGACCAGATTGCTGCTGATGATCGAGCGAGCGAGAATCTGGGCTGTCTCCTTGTCCTTTGCTCCCTTGACCGTTACCTCGAGGAACTTACCAGCCCCCTCCCCATCACGAACAATTGCCTTTGCAAGTTCCTTATGGACATACAGGAAAGCCTGGGTAAAGGCTTCCCACTCCCTATGGGAGGGAGAGAGGGTGCCACACCCACTCTTTCCATTGGCAAGCACCAGTACGGTATCATTGGTCGAGGTATCCCCATCCACACTGATCATATTGTAGGTGTCTCGGATGGAGGACCCAAGCAGTTCTTGCAGTACAGGTTTATCGATGGTTGCATCGGTGGTAATGAAGCTGAGCATGGTTGCCATGTTGGGATGAATCATCCCTGATCCTTTTGCCATACCGCCAATGGTTACCTGCTTCCCATCAATCTCAAGCGAGACTGCAACTTCCTTGGTAAAGGTATCGGTGGTGAGAATAGCCTTTGCAGCTTCCTCTGCTCCCGATCTCGATGAATCGAGAACGTTCGCACAATCATCAATTCCTGCAACAATCTTATCCATGGGCAAGGGAAGCCCGATAACACCGGTGGAACATACCAATACCTCCTCAGGTTGCAAACCCAAGGCCTTTGCCGTATGTACGGCCATGGCATGGGCATCCTTCTCTCCTTGCTCTGCAGTACATGCATTGGCATTGCCGCTATTGATCACAATAGCTTGTGCCTGGAGGGAAGAGGAGACCAGCTTCTGGTCCCAGAGAACCGGGGCTGCTTTCACCAAGTTGGTGGTAAAAGATCCTGCAAAACTACAGGGAACCTCACTATAGACCAAGGCAAGGTCTTTTTTGCGTTTCTTGACACCACAGGCTACACCATTGGCTGAAAATCCCAAGGCAGCAGTAACGCCACCGTCTACTATTTGCATCACATATTCCTCCTTACAGGGGGCTGGCAACCGTGGAGGCAAGACCAGTCTCTTCACCCAGGTTGCACCGGATATTCATATTCTGCACGGCTTGGCCGGCAGCTCCTTTGACCAGGTTATCGATCGCTCCGATTGCAATAACACGCTTGGTTCTCTCATCAACCTTCCAGCCGATGGCACACATGTTAGTATTCTTCACAAATCGGGTCTCAGGAAGAGATGATCCCATCAGCCGAACAAACTTCTCGTCAGCGTACCACTTCTGGTATGCTGCGGTAATATCTGCCTCACTGACCCCTTCCTTCAGATTGGCATAGCAGGTAGAGAGAATCCCACGGTGCATGGGAACCAGGTGAGGAGTGAACTGCACGACAAGCTCACTACCGCTCAGTTCGCTCAACTCCTGTTCAATCTCCGGGGTATGGCGGTGATTCGTCACCCCGTATGCCTTGTATGACTCGTTGACCTCACAAAAGAGGGATCCAAGTTTCTCAGAGCGGCCGGCACCACTGACGCCACTTGCACTGTCTATGATCAGGGAATCTGGATCAACGAGCTTTTCAGCTACCAAGGGAGCAAGGGTGAGAATGCTACAAGTGGTATAGCAACCAGGATTGGCAATCAGATTTGCTGTTTCAATGCGCTCACGATGCAGTTCGCACAGTCCATAGACAGCCTCACTGAGCAAATCCTTGCTCCCGTGATTAGTCTTGTACCAGGATTCATAGACACTGCTGTCATTGAGTCGATAATCGGCTCCGAGGTCGATGATGATACAACGCTCCAGTATTTCCCGGTTTACCTTATGACTCGCCATCCCGTGGGGAAGGGCAAGGAACAGGACAGAGCACCGCTTGCTCGCTTCCTCAATATCTTCCTCTTCCAGGACCAGGTCACACCCTCCCTCAAGAGAGGGATATATCTCACTGAAACGCTTTCCGCTGTAGGAGTGTGAGGCAAGGTAGGTAATCTCCACAGAGGGATGATTTACCAGAAGGGCAACCAACTGTGACCCTGCATAGCCTGTGGCACCAATGACTCCAACTTGTAGCATACGTTCCTCCATATAAGCAATATTAGTATAATTATACAAAAATATTCCGTTTTGACCAGACCTTTGCATATATTTTCACAATTTTATGTATAAATATTAATTAAACCAATATACCAACTCTGAAGAAAATACCAATCCAAGCTTATTTTGGAGAGACAGAGAGGCTTTATTTGCCACCTCTACGTGGCAGTATGGGATAGTTCCTTGAGCGAGCAACCTATTGATATATGCTCTCTCCAACGCTTCACCCACATGCCTCCTCCGGTACTGGGGCAACACCTCCAGCATACCCATAGCACACTCAACATGCCTTCCCATGAACCCAGCTAGATTGCCATCGATCTCTGCAGCAATCATGACCCCTGCCTCGTATCGTTCACGGATATACGCTTCATCACCATGTTCGTAGTGATGCAACACCATAGGAAGGTCTTTCTCCTCGAGAGGGCGGATGAGGATGGACTCATCCTCAATAAGTGGTTGTGCCAAAAGATACACAGCTTGGACACACTCCAGAGAGACAGCAAGACCTTTCCCCTTGAGCGCATGGACAAGAGGCCCGGCGTGCACAGAGATGGGATCCTTGCAATGAGAGAGCTCGTCAGCAAAGGTATCTGCCGCTGCTGGGTTAAACAACGCCACCGCATAGATTGCATCCTGAATATGGAGCAATATTCCATCTTCATCTGCAATAAGCACCTTTGCTATACCCTCTTCCAATGGTTCAATCAAATCGATATAGGTAGTTCTCCCCTTCAGGGAGAGTGTCTTGATTACATCCATAGCCTACTGTAACGCAAGATAGCGCTGCTGTCAGTGTCGCAAGCTGTTGATTCCATGAAATGCCAACCCAATGAGACTCAGATTATAGAGGATCAGAATGAACCCAGCAAAAAGGGGACTCGGATCGCTGAGTACCATCAGGATAAAGAGCGTAACAAGCATCAAAGGAAGGAAGATGAACAACAGCATGGCAGGAATCCGCCTTGCCATGGTTCCGATAGTTAGGGAGAGAGCCCCAACACAAGCTACCAAACCAAGCTCGGCGGTAAGCAGGTAATCAAAGAGGAACTCCCCGGAAGCAAGCAAGAAAAACACAGCAAGCAATACCGGGGAAAGTAGCAACACCAGAAGTATTGCAGTCCCCACCACCATCAGGATTGCACTGAGTGAGCGTTCTCTCATCTTGCCTCTCTGCCAAGCATCTTCTCAACAAGTTTGAGCAATACATCGTCAACCACAAGATCTGCTCGGCTGGTTTTTGCATCCATTCGTGGTCGTTTCATCAGTTGCTGATAGGCATCAGCAATCCAAAGCGTCGCTGTCTCCGGTGAAACGATACCGGTATCAATGACCAAATCAAAGAGAGAAGCATCACGCTGGTTATACTGCAGGTCGGACTGGACAAAAGATGTCCTCACCAACTCCTGGTCTATGAGTGCTTTCCTTGCCTGCTCTTCAGTCCCACCCCGCTCTTTCTGTTTCCTTTGGACCCTCACCTCAAGCGGAGCCTTGATCCGTACATTCAGGACATCAGTATAGCCTTGCAGAAGACCAAACCCTCCTCGCCCAAGCATGACTACATTGCCAACCTTGGCAAATGCACGCATGACTGCAAGGAGAAAATCCACAGTTCGATACCGGTGTTGGTCAAATCGTTCCCAGAATGTGGGCAAACTGTCATAGACTTCGTCAAACCCACTGAAGCCATACTCATGCATGACTTTCTCAATATCTTGCTTGTCCACGAAGGAAAGCCCCAGTTGCTCGGCCACTTGCTTGGCGATGAAGGTTCCTTCACTGCCAATCTGACGGGAAATAGTAATAACTCCCATAGGCACCTCCTCTGGTAATTTCATGGTAAGTCAGTACCTTTGTGCTGTCAAGGAATGGCCCTTAATGCTAGTCATAGGAGAGGGCAAGTACCTGTTCTATAAAGAGTTTAGCGAGCAACGGATCAAACTGGGTCCCAGCGCATTTTTTGATCTCCTTTGCCGCTTCAACGGCGGAGACTGCCTTACGGTAGGTTCTCTCACTGGTCATCGCATCAAAGGCATCGGCAATTGCAATCATCCTGGATTGCAAAGGAATCGACTCCCCACGTATGGCCTTGGGATATCCAGTTCCATCAAAGTGCTCATGATGGGCAAGCACATAGGGCGCCAATGCTTGCATATCCTCAACTGAGCTGAGTATACGAAAGCCGATCTCGGCATGTCGTTTCATCTCCTCCCATTCCAGAGGGGACAACTTTCCATCCTTGTTGAGTATATTCTCAGCAATAGCGATTTTACCGATATCATGCAAAAGGCCTACCAGTCGTAACTCATTACACGATCTCTCACTGAGACCAAAGGATCTTCCCAACTGTTCACTGAGTTCACTGACTCGTCTTGAGTGAGCCTCTTCCCGTTTATTTTTCTCATGGAGGGTGTTGATGATGGCATAGACAGCTTTTCCCTGCATCTGGGGACTATCGAGCAATTTCTGGGTGGCTAGGTGTTTTTCAGCCAACTTCACCGCCTCATTCAGGTCAAATGTGGCATCCTCCACGACATAGAGCCCAAAACTGATCGAGGGAGCAACAGCATCCATTACCCTGAATGTTGATACTTTCTCTACCACATTCTCGAGACAGGTTTCACACTCCTCTGCCGTATATCCAGGCAGCAAGAGTGCAAACTCATCACCCCCTACCCTGAAAAGGTTTGGACAATCAGGGAAGGTTTCCCGCAATAGGATAGCAACCTGTTTCAGGATTCTGTTCCCTTGCTCCCTTCCGAAGGCCTCGTTGATTATCCTGAGACGATTCATATCTGCAAAGACAACACTCAAGGGAAGATTCCCCTCAAGGGTCATATTGCTGATAACCCGCTCGAACTCCACCCGGTCGTATAAATCGGTGAGTGCATCATGGGTAGAGGCATAAAGAATCCTCTTCTCAGCAAGCTTTCTCTTGGTAATATCGACGGTCATGCAGAGACTGCTTAAATCTACAAGGTCCTCTTCAGAAAACACACAAAGGGATAGATTGGCCCAGATGGTTGAACCATCTTTTTTCACGAATCGCTTATCGAAGGTAAAGGAATCCTCCTCCCCACTGAACATCTTTTGCGTGATCTGGTTACTCATCTGTACATCCTCAGGATGAGAGAATTCTGCCCACGTATGACCAAGCATCTCCTCTCTGGTGTATCCCAAGATATCCAGATAGCTCTGGTTGATTCTCTGAATCTCGCCGGTCCTCAGGTTGGTGAGAGACATCCCAATAGGTGCTTTTTCAAATATTGTCTTGAACTGCTGTTCGCTTTTTTTCAAGGCAGCAATATCGGCCAACCGATAAGCCTGACTGAAGAGAAGAAGACAGAGCAAGTACGTTCCTACTGGATAGAATACCAGTATTGGGAAGGTCATCACGGAAAATACATGAATCCTTACCGAAGAGGGCATAAGCAACATGCAAAGCAGCATGATTGCATGGTCAGTCAAACCAACAAGATAGAACTCGATATTGATATGGCGCCGTCTCTCCAACACAATTTGATAGCGATAGTGATGCCAGAGGACGCCTACCATTGTACTCGTAATGATGGTAGCCAACCCAGCATAGAGGCCCGCCCCACCCTTCAAGATTCTGAAAACGGCTATCATACCACTTCCGATAAGCGTCGGTGTCAATCCAAAAACCATACCGGAGACAACGATAAGGATGGATCTTGAGTCGAACACAACACCTTCCTCGAGAATGAACGGGTTAAGCATCACCAAGATGCCCACCACACCGATAACAATCCCGACCAAGATATGATAGGAATAGAGTTTTCTTGGGTTCTTGAATGGATAGGTAGTGAAAAAGACACTGAGGGTTAAGAGCATGGCAATGTTGAATAATACATTAACCATCATGATTCCCTCATTGAGGGGGTAAAGAAACACACATGGTTTCTTCCCGACTCTTTTGCCTTATATAAGGCAATATCAGCTTTACTGATCAGGGAGGAGGAAGCCAGATCTGGGCCTTCTACCCGGGCAACACCGATTGAGATATGAATATTCAATGCAAGGTCTTGGAAGAAGAATGCCTCTGAAGCAACCCGCAGTCTCAGCTCTTCAGCAATTTGTACTGCCTCCTCATCACTCTTGTTTGTCACCGCGATAACAAACTCATCTCCACCATACCGTGCAATTGCCTTGCTGTGCTTGATAACCTCTTTGGCACGGACTGCAAATTCCTGAAGCACCGCGTCCCCTGCCAAGTGACCATGGGTATCGTTGATCTCCTTGAAGTGGTCGATATCACAGATAAGGATGTGGGCATTCCCCGCTTCCTGCAGATGCAGGGAAACACGTTGCAGGAAGTATCGACGATTATACAATCCGGTAAGGGGGTCTACATTGGAGAGATCCCTGAGTTGTTTATGGAGGTTCCTTCTCTCGGTGATGTTTATGATCATCACGGTCACTGCCCGTTGTCCCTGATACGGTTTCTCCAACGGATACATGCGAGCCTCAAACCACTGATTTCCCCCTGGTCCATTCTTGGTGGTCAGGGTTACATCCTCAGTTTCCAGTTGGTAGTCAAAGGAGTTGAGCATGCCAACTTCCAGGGTATGGTGTACCTGGTCCATGAAAAAATCAGCAAAACCCTTGGGCATGAACGAGTAGATATTCTTACCCTTAAGGGGAAGTCCATCATCATAGAGCGAGCGCTCAGTTCCTCCGAGTACCTCAAGATAGGTCCCATCCTCACCCACCACAATAAAGGGGTCTGGAATGGTGTTGAACAGCGACCTTGAGATGTCATCGAGAAGAGGAATACCCTGTTCTTGCTTCGCCTTCGTTTTCATACTCCTCATGGTAGTGTGCAAAGGGAAGTAATTCAATCGGCTTGTACGATAATTTGCATGAAAGCTGACAAAGAAAAGAGTACAAAGGGGGGCTTCCCGACACAACTCAGAAAGCCCCCAGAGCGAAGCAGCACAACGTATTACACTGAATACAGAAGTGACTCGTAGGTAGGAATCGGCCAATACTGCTGGTCGGTGAGGAGCTCGGCAGTATCACACAGGGAGCGGACCTGTGCCATCTGGGAGAGGACCGTATCATGATAGAAGTGGCTCTCACTACTTATATCTTCCACCATCCTCGCTTCCAGAAGCTGCTGCTCCAACAGTGATACTTCCTTATCCAAACCATCGGCAAGATTACTCAGCTCAGTGATCAACCCTGCCTCATAGGAGAGGGAGAGGGAAGAGACTGCTGCTTTCTTATCCATGAAGCTCTTTGCCAGCGTTCCGCTGAATGCACTCAATGCAGGCAGCACTTGCTTTCTCATCATATCGACGAGCGTAAGTGCTTCGATATTGATCGTCTTACAGTAGTTTTCCAGGACGATTTCATACCGACTATGCATCTCCGAGGAGGAGAGCACACCAAACTTCTCAAAGAGCGCAATGTTTTTCGCATGGATGAAGGTAGGAAGAGCTTCAGGGGTGCTAACCAGATTCAACAGCCCTCGCTTATTTGCCTCTTCAACCCACTCAGGTGCATAGTTGTTGCCATTGAACACAATTCTTCTATGCTTGCTGTAGGTCTCTTTCACCAATGCAGAGAGGTCACAGGAGAAATCCTTGGCCTTCTCCAACTGATCGGCAAATCGGGAAAGCTGCTCTGCAATGATCGTATTGAGGACAAAGTTGGGACCGGAGACCGAGAACGAGGAGCCAAGCATACGGAACTCGAACTTGTTGCCGGTAAAGGCAAATGGACTGGTACGGTTTCGGTCGGTGGTATCCTTGGGAAATGGTGGAAGGAGATTTACCCCAAGGAGCATGGAGGATCTCTCCTTGTTCGGGCAATCAGTTCCATCAGCAAGGGAGTCGAGGATCTCAGTCAGTTCCTCCCCGAGGAACATGCTGACAATGGCCGGAGGTGCTTCGTTCGCACCAAGGCGGTGGTCATTCCCTGCACTGGCTACTGAGACACGAAGCAGGTCCTGGTACTCATCCACAGCCGCGATTACCGCGACAAGGAAGAGGAGAAACTGTGCATTGTCCTTGGGGTTGTCTCCCGGTTCCAGAAGGTTCAGCCCGGTGTCGGTTGAAATTGACCAGTTGTTGTGCTTCCCTGAACCATTCACCCCGGCAAACGGCTTCTCGTGCAACAAACAAACAAGACCATGCTTGTCAGCAATCTTCTTCATCATCTCCATGGTAAGCTGGTTCTGATCGACGGCAAGGTTGCTTGTGGTAAAGACAGGGGCAAGCTCATGCTGGCTGGGAGCAACTTCGTTATGCTCGGTCTTTGCAAAGATTCCAAGCTTCCAAAGCTCCTCATCCAGTTCCTGCATGAAGGCAGAGACACGACTCTTGAGATTGCCGAAGTAGTGATCCTCCAGCTCCTGTCCCTTGGGAGGGCGTGCCCCTACAAGGGTACGGCCGGTGTGGATCAAGTCCTTACGCTTCAGGTAGAGATCCTTATCTACCAAGAAGTACTCCTGCTCTGGACCTACAGTGGTCACCACTCGTTTCACATCACTCCGTCCAAAAAGCTTCAGAATTCTGATCGCCTCTCGGCTAATGACTTCCATGGAACGAAGCAAGGGAGTCTTCTTATCCAACACCTCACCACTATAGGAACAAAATGCTGTAGGGATACAGAGCGTATTCTCCTTGATGAAGGCATAGCTGGAAGGGTCCCAGGCAGTATACCCTCGGGCCTCAAAGGTTGCCCTAAGGCCACCGGAAGGGAATGAGGATGCATCAGGCTCTCCCTTGATCAACTCCTTTCCACTGAACTCCATAAGGGCAGTACCTTCAGAGGAAGGAACCAAGAAACTCTCATGCTTCTCTGCGGTGATGCTGGTCATGGGCTGGAACCAGTGACAGTAATGGGTAGCCCCTTCAGCCATAGCCCACTCCTTCATGGCATGGGCAACCTGGTTGGCAATCTCCAGGTTCAGTTCCTTTCCAACCCTGATGGTCTCTTTCAGCTGCCGGTAGGTGTCCTTGGATAGATACTCCCTCATCTTCTCATCTCCAAACACCATACTCCCAAAATACTGATCTGCTCGCTCTTTCATACGGTTCCTCCACTCTCAATAATTCATAAACGGGGTCTTCGGCGGCCAGGGCGCTTTGCCTGAGACATCGCCCCGACTGCCCACTTGCCCCAATCCGACAAGAATCCTTCTGCCGGAAACGCAAAAAAGGCGCCGTAGCCCAAACTGGACTACAGCGCCTTTGCTGATGATTCCTTTTACACCAGAGTCACCACTTCTGTCAATCAGTGCATCTTGGTTTCTCTTTTTTTCACAGGAATCCAAATCTCACTCTTCGCAGTATTTCCCTCGATATTGCTCCAGCTGAACGAAGGAAGATCAAGCAGTTCGAAATCTGAGGAAGGAAGCCAACGTGCATAAATGGATGCCATGGTATCCTGCAACACACGGGGAAATGCACCCTCATTAGGGAACACTGCCCAGAGCGTAGAGGGAAGTTCAACTACATCAAGCAAATCACTTATATCTTCCTTGGTTGTCAAAACCCCGATCATATGGGTCAGGTAACCCTCTTCTTTCATGAACTTGGCATCTGCCTCATAGGAAGCATTCAGTACATGATACGGCTCAATGTTCTGCAAGGAGTGCATCTCCTTTCTCTGTTCCTCGGTAATGCTTTTTGCCAATTCCACAATTGCATTATTCACTCCCTCAAACTGCATCGGCACCCGCCGACTCACCCCGGCAATCTTAAAGGCCGGTTTCTCTACAATTCGATAGTCCATGCGCTCTCCTCCCTCTACGGTAATCTTGAACGAAAGCTTTGGGAAGGCTTTACTCATACCCAGCTTTTTCACTTCGGAAGGCAACATGCCACTGAACGTTGTAAAGGCTCTGGTAAATCCATCCAAGGACTGGTATCCATAGGCATAGGCAACGTTGGTAACACTTTCTCCCTGGACCAGCGCCATCCCAGCCTGGGATAGACGTCTCCCCCTGATATACTCAGAGAGAGAGATTCCACCGGAAAGATAGTAGAAGACCGTTCTGAAATGATAGTCCCCAATACCAGAGACCTTGGCTAGTTCTTCCAATGAAAGTTCTTCACCCAGGTGTTCCTCTATGT
>NZ_JAEKNT010000305.1 GCF_016406725.1 Sphaerochaeta sp. S2
GCTATTTCTGTTGTATCAAAAATATTACAATCAGCAGAAGCTAAAAAATCAAAACCAGAGAAGTTAGAAGTAATTGAAAAAGCTGTACCAACTGTAGTTGAAGAAGATGAAGACGAAGAATTGATTGCTGTAATCTCAGCGGTGATAGCTGCGAGCTTAAACACATCAATTCATAATATAGTTGTTAAGAATATCGTTAGAAGTAATGATCATTCTCCTAGTTGGGCAAAGACTGGAAGAATTGAGCAGATGAATACAAGATTTTAATTAGGGGGATACTCATGAAAAAGTTTAATATAACTGTAAATGGCAAGTCTTATGAAGTAGAAGTAGAAGAAATCGGCGGCGTGCCAACAGCTCCAGCAGCTCCAAGAGCAGCAAGACCAGCAGCACCAGCTGCGGCACCAGCAGCAGCAAAGGCTGCAGCAGCACCGAAAACTGCACCAGCAGCAGGTGGCACTCAAATAACAGCACCAATGCCAGGTACAATCTTTGATTTAAAAGTAAGCGAAGGCGATACAGTATCAGCAGGTGATGTAGTTTTAGTGTTAGAAGCAATGAAAATGGAAAATGAAATCTCAACTCCAGTAGATGGTACGATTACTCAAATCCTAGTTAAAACAGGTGAGTCTGTAAACGGTGGAGATGTAATGATTGTAATTGGATAATCTACGATAAGGAGGAGACACTATGGGTCAAGCGCTAATGAATTTTTGGGGAGACACTGGTTTCGCCAATATAGAAGGCGGCCAAATTATCATGTTAATGGTATCTTTTGTGCTGTTATTCTTAGCAATTAAGAAAGGCTTTGAGCCTTTACTATTAGTACCTATTGCCTTCGGTATGTTACTTGCGAACTTGCCTGTAGCAGGTGTTATGGCTAAACCAGTCATGCAACTTGTTCCAGAGGCAACCGCTCACGCAATGAGTTTAGAAGGTAATGCACTTGAAATCCTTGGTGATGATGGTAGTGTAATTGGACATGCTGTGATGTATTTAAAAGACATCGGTGGTCTACTATATTACTTATTCCAGGGAGATCATTTAGGTATATTTCCACCACTTATTTTCTTAGGTGTTGGAGCGATGACAGATTTTGGACCGTTGATTGCAAATCCTAGATCATTATTACTAGGCGCAGCAGCTCAATTCGGTATTTATGTAACGTTTGCAGGTGCCATCGCACTTGGATTTACAGCTCAAGAAGCATCAGCAATAGGTATTATCGGAGGAGCCGATGGACCGACTGCAATATTCCTTGCTTCAAAGCTAGCACCACAAAAGTTAGGGGCGATAGCTGTAGCGGCATATTCTTACATGGCACTTGTGCCGGTAATTCAGCCACCTATCATGAAGCTATTAACAACTGAGAAGGAAAGAAAAATCAAAATGAAGCAGTTAAGAAATGTTTCTAAGATTGAAAAAATAATCTTCCCAATCGTTGTTACAATCTTAGTAGCATTAATTGTACCACCAGCAACTGCACTAGTAGGTATGTTAATGTTGGGTAACCTATTCAAAGAGTCAGGTGTTGTTGGAAGACTGACAGATACCGCTCAAAATGCATTGATGAATATTGTAACAATCTTCCTTGGTGTAACTGTAGGTGCAACAGCTTCAGCTGAGTACTTCTTACAAGCTGAGACATTAAAGATTATTGCATTAGGAATAATCGCCTTTGGATTTGGTACTGGAACAGGTGTGTTGTTAGCAAAGTTAATGAACAAATTATCAGGTGGCACAATCAACCCATTAATCGGTTCAGCAGGTGTATCAGCAGTACCGATGGCAGCAAGAGTATCACAAGTAGAAGGTCAGAAAGCAGATCCTTCAAACTTCTTACTAATGCATGCTATGGGACCTAACGTAGCTGGTGTAATTGGATCAGCTGTATCAGCGGGTGTGTTATTATCATTATTTGGATAAAATATAGAATCTAGCCTAAGGCTAGATTTTTTTTGTCCTAAATTTAGTGATTGAAGTATACTTATTGAATACTTGTTTTTAGTTGTTGTATTATGTGTTAT
>NZ_JAEKNT010000306.1 GCF_016406725.1 Sphaerochaeta sp. S2
CAGTACGCAGCGCGCCATGTTGACACGCCCACACTTTGAGGTACAGGACATCCTCGCCCATTCGTTCGATGGCTTCAGGCTCAACAATCAACTCGACAAGGACCAGTACAAGGCGGCCAACGACATCCTACGCTGCAGGACAGCGGTCTTGGGTGGTCATAGCGACTCTTGTGCCTGCGGATATACGCGCATCA
Organism: Sphaerochaeta sp. S2; assembly: GCF_016406725.1. Classification (GTDB taxonomy): domain Bacteria; phylum Spirochaetota; class Spirochaetia; order Sphaerochaetales; family Sphaerochaetaceae; genus Sphaerochaeta. The sequence goes on from NZ_JAEKNT010000306.1 coordinate 195, forward strand.
GCTACAACAGCTGCCGCAACCGCAGCTGTCCCAAGTGCGGCTCCCTCAAAAGGGAGGCATGGATCGAGGGAAGGCTCTGCAACATACTGGATGTGAGGCATTTCCATGCGGTCTTCACCGTTCCCTCGGCTTTCAACGCGTTGGCCTTGGCCAACAAGGATGTGTTCTACAACTTGCTTTTCAAGGTCAGCACGGAGACGGTGAAAGCCCTTGCTGCCGACAAGAGCATCTTGGGGCGTTGCCGGGGATGACAGCGGTGTTGCACACCTGGGGCAAGAACCTTGCGTTCCACCCCCACATCCACATGATTGTCACCGGAGGCGGGTATTCGGATATGGGATGGAGGCAAGGCAGCAAGAAGTTCTTCCTGCCGGTAAGGGCCATGTCCAGGAAGTTCAGGGGGCTGTTCGTGTCATTGTTGCGCAAGGCTTACCTAACGGGTGGCATCGCCTTCGCCGAGGATGAGTTCGACACCCTTCTGGATACGGTCATGGGCCAGGAGTGGGTTGTCTACTGCAAGAATCCCTTCAAGGGGTCCGAAGGGGTGTACCGGTATCTGGGAAACTACACCCACAGGACTGCCATCACCAACAGCAGGCTTGTCGAGGTGACGGCTGAAAGGACAACCTTCACCTACAAGGACTACAAGGACAAGGGCAGGCAGAAGATACTGGTACTGGACAACGGGGAGTTCATCAGGAGGTTCCTCCTGCATGTGCCTCCCTGCGGCTTCACGAGAATACGCCACTATGGGATCTATGCCTCGGCGAACAAGAAGACCAAGCTTGCAATGTGCATGGTGATGACAAAAACCAAGAAGCGGGTTCCCGAAAAGGAGACCATGGAGGAAACCGTGTTGAGGCTCTACAAGGTCAACCTGTCGGTCTGCCCTGAATGTGGGGGACTGCTCTCAAGCAGCTTCTTGCCACCGGCTCTCCCTCCCTAAACACAACTACATCTTATGGCTTGTATTCTAGCCCCTCTTCACTGCCTGGGGGTAAGGGGGTCTGTTGCCAAAAAGGCTCCCCCCATGGTAGAACAGTCTGGTCAGCCGGTTCTCCGGCACCTCAGTCCCACCTTACCGTTTATTTTCAGGAAGATGGGAGCTTTGTTTTCCCCATAGCAGCTAGGATTCGTTCAATGGCATTATTTCAAAAATTCTGAAACAAGGCCCAAACCCGCACGTGTGGATTTGTGCCTCACGTCTGTGTCTCTAACGAATTTTGTAAATGAATGCTAAGAATTATGGAAGATGTGACTCACTACTTTGCTAAGAAGCATTGCAGCACCATAAAGGGCAATGGGTAGTCTCTGTTGTACAGGTTACACGCTATCCTTGGGGGTGAGCGTCACTGTTATGGTATCGCGGTATGTTCCCTCCAGCAAATTATCAACATCACTTTTCTTGATTTGGGTTACTTTGATTGGTTCGGTGAATACCCCATTGGAAAGGCCGTCCCAGTCCACAGAATCTCCTGAATCAATGGTAGACCCGTTGAAGAAGAGCTTATACGCAATGGTCTGGGAAACCGACGCATTCTCATGTCTCATCATGAAGGTATCTGTGTTGGTCTGGTTGGTGAAGGTAAGTCGTACTCCACAAGGCTTGGTGGTGTCCGCATTGCTTATTGTTACTTGAGCGGTAGCAATGTATGCCTTTTTTTTGCCAATGGCTTTGGATATATCAAACTCCTCTTCATTATTGAGAATGACAAAGCTACTGTGAAACTCGGGATCCCCGTAGGGAACACCCTCATCAGGAGTTTCTTCTCCAGATCCCAGATAGTGTTGCGCCGGAATCGGCTGGTTGCTTTCATCCACGACAGGTTCCCATTCAGCATTCCAGAAGTCCTCATCACCGGTCGAGAATGAGACAGAGAAAGTGCCTACGGTTCCTGACGTATGGGTGTACTCTTCATTTTCAATGAATACGCTGGCTGGATTGTAGGAGATCAAGTAGAAATCGATAGTAATATCTCCTGTCATCGAAGTGTCGGTTGGGTTGATTGGATTTTTATAGCCTTGGTTAAGGTTTGAATTATACAATTGTGATTCGAATTTAAGGATTGCCACAGCGTGGAAACCTAGTTCGGTCGAACTTTGGGGATTCCACCATGTCCGTCCACTGAATAAAAACTCATTCGAGATATTGGAGAGGAGGGCAAGGTTATTGATTGTTTCCCCACCGGTATTGATGGTATATCGTCCCATGTGCATGGCCATGAGATCCTGATAGTGGTTGGTCCCAATACCCTCATACTTGTCAAGGTAGATTGAGTTATAGCTTTGCAGATGCAGAGGGTAGGTAGTATAGGTAGCTGTAACTCCGGCGGCAAGCAATGAAGGGAGAATGAGCAAGAGTGTAAGCAACATACTTTTCTTCATGGAAAAAGATTTTAGCAACATATAGGCTTAAATTCAATAGAGGCTCTTGCAAAATGAGGATTCATTGAGAATTTGAATCCATCCGACGACACTAATACCATTGATTAAGAGGAGCGAACCGTCCAATCAAGGGCTTCAAACGAGTAAATACGCTAGGTCGGTTGGTAAAAGAGTGCA
>NZ_JAEKNT010000307.1 GCF_016406725.1 Sphaerochaeta sp. S2
GCCTTAGAGAGTGCTTCCAGTACCGATGGTTCCTTTGTCATTGAAGGGGCTGACTTCAAGAGATATGCATAAATTTCCTGGGCATCCCACCCCTTGCTGATGGCTAGCGAGAGAGCGAATGCATAGATGCGATTACAATCCCTACAGACTGTATGGGTGTGGGTTATGGAGCAGTCCTCATCTGCAATATGCATGAGGGCTGATGTTGAATAATTGCTTCCCAGGATCCCTATGGGCGTGATACGCATCAGGGCTCCATTTGCCTGACTCTGAGGATTGAAAGAACCATCCAAAGCGCCATAGATGGTTACCCCGATATCCAAGGGGCCTGCATCACGCCAGCGGATGTATGCTTTTCTCACTGCTTCCTTCTGGTAACGACCGTGTTCCAGGATGCTCTGGATCATCATGATTGCCATTTCACTATCGTCGGTAATCTGTCCTGCAAGACCAACATATCGGGAACTCACACCCATATCCCTGATACCATCAGGAAAGGATTGGCGAACTGTTTTTTCACGCTTGAACTCTGTCTGTGCGCCCAGGGCATCCCCTATAAAGCTTCCAAGCAGGGATCCCAATGCTCGTTCATATCGTATCGTCACTGCATTGCTCCTTACCATGATTGTACCACATGAGGCAATAAAAAATGTAGAGAATTATCGCTTATTGCATTTGTTTATCATGGTATTCATTCTACAGAATTGCGCAATTATAGGACAAATCGAGCATGTATTTTCTTTCTTGCATGTAAATTACCCAGCCCCTATACTGATGGTGAGTAGACTTTTTAAAGGAGGCCAACAATGGCAGACCGAGATGGAAGGGATAATACTCCCAAAAAACCTTTGACTTCGATCAATGGCAGGCCGATAGCACAGAATGAGAATATCCAAACTGCGGGAAAGCGTGGCCCGGTTACACTGCAAGATACTTGGTATCTGGAGAAAATGGCCCATTTTGACAGGGAAGTTATCCCAGAGCGCCGAATGCATGCAAAAGGAAGTGGTGCCTTTGGTACGTTCACTGTCACCAAGGATATTACCAAATGGACCAAGGCAAGCATTTTCTCAGAGGTTGGGAAGAAAACCGACATGTTCATCCGCTTCTCCACTGTTGCAGGAGAACGAGGCGCTGCAGATGCGGAACGTGACATCCGTGGATTTGCCATGAAGTTCTACACTGATGAGGGAAACTGGGATTTGGTTGGCAACAACACACCGGTGTTCTTCTTCCGTGACCCCATGTTGTTCCCCGATCTCAATCATGCGGTAAAGCGTGACCCAAGAACCAATATGCGCTCAGCACAGAACAACTGGGATTTCTGGGCTTCACTTCCCGAGGCTCTTCATCAGGTAACGATTACGATGGGAGATAGGGGAATCCCGAAGAGCTACCGCCATATGAACGGATATGGTTCTCATACCTACTCATTCATCAATGCAGAGAATGAGAGAGTGTGGGTCAAGTTCACGCTGAAGACTCAGCAAGGAATTGAGAATCTCACTGACCAAGAAGCTGCAGAAATTGTGGCAAACGACCGAGAGAGTCACCAGAAAGACTTGTTTGAGTCAATCGAGAAGGGAGACTTCCCTAAATGGACGATGTATGTACAGATCATGACTGAGGAGCAGGCAAGGAAGCATCCAGATAATCCCTTTGATCTTACCAAGGTCTGGTTCCATGATGAGTATCCTTTGCATGAGGTGGGAGTGGTTGAGCTGAATCGAAATCCGGATAACTACTTCCAGGATGTTGAGCAGGCTGCATTCAACCCTGCAAACAAGGTTCCTGGTATTGGTTACTCCCCAGACAGAATGCTGCAGGGTAGACTGTTCAGCTACGGGGATGCCCAGCGGTATCGCCTTGGGGTGAACTACTATCAAATTCCGGTAAACAGGAGCAAGGTGGAGACCAACCACTTCCACCGTGATGGATTCATGAGAAGTGATGGCAACTTTGGAGGAAGTGTTCACTACAACCCCAACTCCTACGGGATGTGGAAAGACCAGAACAAGCTTACTGAACCTCCTTACGATGGAGAAGGTCCTGTCGATCATTATGACTTCAGGGAAGATGATGATAACTACTATGAGCAAGTTGGAAAGTTGTTCTCCATCATGAAGGATGATGAAAAGCAACGGTTGTTTGAGAATACAGCCCGGAACATGCAAGGGACAACCATCCTGGTCAAAAAGCGGCATATCAGGCACTGTTATCTTGCAGACCCTGCCTATGGGGAGGGTGTTGCCAAGGCCTTGGGTATCTCCATCAAGGAAATTGATATGGATGATCCCTACGGGGCAAGAGCGTAATGGTAGACGGGGCTGGAGAGATTCCAGCCCCAATCTTTACTCTTGTGTTTCTTCCTCGCTAGCACGTTTCTCTTCCAAAGCCTTCAGCCGGTGCATATCCCGGTAGATTACCGGACTGGCTCCAAAGAGGAAGGAGTCCTCCACAGCAGTGCGTTCCATCTTCACCAGCTCCTTGGCGATGGTAGTGACGTTTCTCCTAAAGGTTGGGCTGTTTATCTCCTGGACCGTTTTTCCTCGACTCTTTCTGTAGTGAGAGTAATGCTTCCAGAGGCTGTTGGTCATCTTCGCCGTCGTTGAAGGTTTCCTCAAGAGGTCGAGAACTTCCTTTCTGAACCGTGGTTCAAATGCAGCAAAGTCAGACTTTTTCAGTCCTGCGAGCGTTCTTCCCATCTCCCGAGCCCAAGTGTTGTCCAACTCCTGGCAGATGAACTTGAGACGGTACCACACCTCATAGAGTTCTTGCATTGACGAGAGCTCATAGGTGCTGAACCAGTGGAATGCGAGGAGTCTTCTTCTCCAGTCCCACCACTTAAGTGGGCTTTGGAGGTCACTGGAAGGGATAAGAAAAAAGCCTTCATCCAGCAAAAGAGAGCCAAAGACACCAGGGGGATTGCCACGCCGGGTATTCTTCAGGGTAGTGCGATAGACTCCACAGGAAGGGCTTCCATCCATGTATATGTATGCAGTGGCACCACTACGCCTCAAGACCTCAAGAGACTCCAAGGAGCCCTGCTTCATCTCAGCAGTAACCAGCTTCCCGGAGCGGTTCTTCACCTCAGCTTCTCCTTTCCAGACCTGCTCCCCTGTTCCCCCAGAGAGGTGCACAGGGTCACGGGTAATACCAAGGCCTGCCTGGCACTCAGGACAGACGGGAGTGAATACGAAGTCGTTCTTTTCTCTCCCAAGGGGAGTGAGTACATCGATTCCCTTGCCGTTATAGCGTACAGGACCTCCCATCGCACACAAGCTTATTCCGATGGGAATCTTCTCAGTCAGGATAATTGGGGTGTGTTCCATTGTTGGCCTCTCTTGTTTTCATTGTAGCATTGGCTCCAAGGACGGGAAACAAAAAGCGACAAGTGTCCCCCTGAAGGTGTATGCTGGGACCATGGAAGCAGATGATTTCTTTAGCGGATATCCTCAAGCCAAGAACCTCTTCGAGGAGATTATGTATAAGATCTCATACTTGGGGGCTATACGGCTGAAGATCAGTAAGAGCCAGATTTCTCTCATTGGACAATCGACCTTCGCTTATTTCTGGATTCCTGGTCGCTATCTCAAAGGCAGATCAGTGGCACCCTTGGTGCTTAGTATTCCTCTTCCTTATCATGATGAGACAGTACCCTGGAAAGAGGTGACCAAGATACAAGAACACTGGTTTATGCATCACCTGGAAATATGGGAGAAGACCTCTTTTACAAACAGTGTTCTGTCAGTGCTCGCTACCGCATACACAGGAGGCAAGTCAAATGAGAAATAGGCTGTTTGTAGCTGAGCATAGGGGAGGCTTGCTGTCCCCAGAGGATCATCGCTCCCTCATGAAGTGGGCACTTCTCTGCACGGAGCATCTTGGGGAGTACTATGTATTACCTGAGGAAGAAGTGATTACCTCTGCATTGGAAATAGGCCATAGGTGGAGTGAGGGGAAAGCAATGACTGGGGAGGCGATGAATGCCAGCAGAACAGTACATGCTTTTGCTCGTACTGTTGAAGACAAGCCTTCTCAGTTCTACTGCCGGGCAGTCGGCCAGGTAGTCGCTACCGCCCATATGGCAGACCACTCTCTTGGCCCAGTGTGGTATGGAAGGAAGATGCTTGTTCTGCTTAATAGGGATGTAGAGAAGGAGCTTTCCTGGCAACTTAAAAGGTTGGTTGACCTCAGTCCTCATCTCCTTCCTCGTGTACAGCAGGAGCTAAAGAAAATCCTATAAACGCTTACCCTTTCTTGATACCTCCACTGAAGTGAAATGCCATGCAACCAACCTTACAGAGCACTGGTGTATATACTGAGTCCGTATTGCTGAACTATTTCTTTATGTTCCAATTACATTGACGATGTATATACATGAGTATATACTTGTACAGGAGGACTTGGCATTGAATCAGCAATATCAATGGGACATTTTTTACATGGAGAAGTATATGAAGACAACCATCCAGAAATGGGGAAACAGTTCAGGTATTCGCCTTCCGAAACCCTTGTTGCAGGAATTACATCTGGATAGTGGCACTGAGGTGGAACTCGAGAGGGTTGGGGACGGAATAATGATGTATCCCAGAAGACCAACACGTGAAGAAACATTAGATCTCCTGCTGGAAAGAATAAGTCCAGAAAATATGCATGGTACTGAACTTTTTGGTGAAGAGGTAGGGGGTGAAGCATGGTAAGTAATGTCTATATCCCTGAGGAGGGCGATATTGTGTGGTTGGATTTCACTCCTCCGCCCGGTCATGAGCAAGAGGGAAGAAGACCTGGATTGGTGATAAGCCCCAAGAAATACAACAGGATAGGGTTAGCGTTAATTTGTCCAATCACAAGTAAGCAAAAAGGGTATCCATTCGAGATTTCTCTATCCAGCAGTGGCGGCTTCACCTCAGGTGTTGTCCTTGCTGACCAGATACGAAGCCTCGATTGGAAGGCAAGAAATGCTTCTTTCAAGGAAACCGCCGGTTCTGCTGTGGTCGATGGTGTCAAGGATTTGTTGATGCTCTTGATCGGGAAATGAGTATTTCTATTTCTTAGTCCATGCTTGTTGAGCACATCGCCTCCTTTGTCTTGGTAGTAATACTTTTCTTAAGTCTTTTTCATGGTTTCTGCATTGTTTGCTTACAAGCATTCCCCATAGTTGAGCCATCTCAATATTCCTTATGGGGGAAGTCATGAAGAAAAGACTGATTCTGGTATTATTGCTGTTGGCAGCAGTAACTTTGGGTCTTGCAGCACAGCCTGCAGGAGAGAGTACACCTACTTGGGAAGTGGCAGAGCAACAGACTGCAAAAGCACCCAAGTATGTCTTTATGTTCATCGGTGACGGTATGAGTCACGTACAGATCAATGCTGCCCAGGTATTGAAAGGAAACAACACCAAGGGTTCTGTCTCCTTGGAGAAACTCACATTCACAGAGTTCCCGGTCTCTGGGTTACAGACAACCTATGATGCAACCTCCTTCTGCCCTGATTCAGCGTCCACAGCAACCAGCTTGTCCTCAGGGTATAAAACCCACAGTGGTGTTCTCGGATTGGGAATAGACAAACAGTATGTGGGAAAGAACATTGCTGAACGGCTCAAGGAGCAGAAGGACTGGAAAGTGGGAATCGTCTCGACGGTAACCATCAACCATGCTACTCCTGCAGCCTATTATGCCCATGTACCTTCTCGGAACAACTACTATGACATTGGTGTGCAGATGGCAAACAGTGGTTTTGACTACTTTGCCGGTGGTTCGGTCAACAAGGCAGAGGATGGTGGAAAGCAGAGTATCTATACCTTGTTGGAAGAGCAAGGATATCTGGTTACGGATGACAAGAGCGAAATACTCTCGCTTTCAAGCAAGAGCGGAAAGGTCTATGCACAAAGTCCACGACTGCAGGATGGTGGGGCGATGCCCTATGCAATCGACATGGATGCAGACGATGTAACGCTGGCTCAGTTCGTCAAGAAGGGAATTGATGTGCTTGATAATGAGAAGGGCTTCTTCATGATGGTAGAGTCTGGAAAGATCGACTGGGCCTGTCATGCCAATGATGCTGCATCGGAAATCAGGGATTTGCTTGCCTTCGATGAGGCAATTCAGGAAGCAGTTGCATTCGCTGAAGCTCATCCTGATGAGACGTTGATTGTAGTAACCGGGGACCATGAAACCGGTGGTATGACCATCGGATATGCTTCGACTGGGTATAACACTGCATTCAACATTCTCGAGAACCAGAGTGTCTCCTACGTAGCATTCGATGGGATTATGCAGGAGGCCATTGCAAACAATTCAGATTTGAGTTTCCAAGAAGCGTTGGTATTGGTGGAAGAGTACTTTGGCTTGGTCCCTCCTGGAAGCAAAGCCTCATCGGAGGTGCTGGCATTGAGCAGCCTTGAGTATTCCAGGCTGGAGGAGGCATTCCGCCAGGCAATGCTGCCAAAGGGCAGTCGTGCAAATGACCAATTGAGTTATCAACTCTATGGAAGCTACAATCCATTCTCCATCACCCTGACACATATCCTGAACAACAAGGCAGGTATAGGTTGGACGAGTTACTCCCATACAGGAACCCCTGTAGGAGTATTCGCCTACGGGGTTGGGGCAGAAATGTTTGCTGGTTCCTATGATAACACTGATATATTCGCCAAATTGAAATCACTTGTAGAAGTTGTATAACAGACAATCAGATCAAACCTTCCCCCTCTCCATGAGGGGGAAGCTGTCTGAAAAGGAATAGTGGTATGAAGAAAGCGGAACGTAGCTATCGAGAGTGGTCATTGTTGGCTGTCCTGCTAGGTGTGGTACTTCTCCTGATAATGATCCCAACCGGTTTTGAGAAGGAGATATATTTCAACGCGGTAGGAAGCAAGGCAAAGGTTGCATCCTTGGATAATTCCAATATGTACCAGACTGGGGTAGTTCGTATGGGAGAACAAATCTGCACAATAGAGATTCTCTCAGGACCTCATGCAGGCAAGCAGACTGAAGCTATAAACCTGCTCAATGGAAAACTCGAATTTGATACTGTATATGAAGAAGGGGATATTGCCTGGGTATTGGTAGAGCAGGACAAGGAAGGGGAGATCGTATTCACCAACATGGTCAGTCATTACCGTTTCTCGAAAGAGCTGCTGCTTCTTGGACTTTTTGCCTTCACACTTATTCTCTTCTCAGGGAAGACGGGAGTTAGGACGATCATCTCATTTGCCTTGGCCTTTTTGCTCATTTGGAAAGTACTTATCCCTCTTACACTCAAGGGCTATAAGCCCATGTTGGTTTCCCTGCTCGTTGGCTCCTTTCTCGCCGTCGCTTGTTTGCTGCTGGTAGCCGGACTGACAAAGAAAGCCTATGCAGCAATCATAGGAACCATTATTTGCTCTGTCATCACTGTACTGTTCTCAATGTGGGGGACATGGTATTTGAAATTGCATGGGGCTGTTATGCCCTGGTCGGAGTCGTTGTTGTTTGCAGGGTACGAGAGCATGCAGCTGACAAAAGTATTTCAAGCGGCAATTTATCTCTCTTGTTTAGGGGCATTGCTGGATTTGGCGATCGATATCAGCTCCGCACTGGAGGAGGTGCAGAGACACCACCCATCCATTACTCGCACGGCGCTTATACAGAGCGGATTGAATATTGGAAGATCCGTGGTAGGGAGCCAGACTACTACCCTCCTGCTCGCGTATATTGGGAGTTATCTTACCATCATGATGGTGTACATGGCGCAGGGCACCCCTGTTATGAGTATTCTCAATTCTCCAAGCGTTGCAGCAGAAATCCTCCATACCATGGTGGGCTGTATCGCACTGGTATTGGTTGCTCCCATTACCTCAGTGACATGTGGGTATCTCTATACAAGAGAGCAGAAAGCAATGCAGCTATCTCAACAATCGTATAAAGATAAGCAAACTACTCGAACTAGTGCCTCCAGAATGTAGAACACTCCTTCTTGTCCTCGATATTGAAGAGGATGATCCTTTCAAGAATGGAGAAGGGAATTTCCTGCTCCCAAGTGATTCTGAACAACTCTTTGGTGGCTGACAATTTTGCCTTTGAAAGATCATCTCTGAATTTCTCGATCGTTTTGCTTTCAGGTGCAACACTGATGTGTGCTTTTGCCTTGCTGAAGCCGATGATAAAGGTCTCATGGTCAGTGAATATCGGTTGGTTCCAGGCAATTCTCATTCCGAGTGTTGGAAATGTCTCATGTACCCAAGTAAGCAACGTATCCATCTTCTTTCGGTGCTTCTCATCAGCGATATCCTCAAGATATGATTGAAATATATGCATGGTTATCCCCTTATACCTAGTAAAATAGTAGGTAATAAGTATACCTACGGGTTTAGGGATTCGTAAAGGCATATGGAAGCAAGAAATGGAAGGTTGGTTGTTTTGCTACTTGGAGAAATAGATCCTTTCAGCTGTATCGTGGAAGACCAGCTTACGCTCTTCCTCTGTAAACAACTTCCACTGGTAGTCGAGAAGCTGCTTGTAACTGTACTGTACCAAAATATACATTCTCTAAGGTAGTACACCATTTGGGGAGAAATGTCAAAAAAAGATACCCAATGTCAAGGTACATGGGCTGTTTATCTGCTACTATGATAGGGAGAATAGGAGTACTGAGAGGAGGAATCGAATGAAAGAGACTCGTATCTGTATTATAGGAGGCGGTGGTCGCCTCTGGGCCATCCAATTCATGAAGGATCTTGCGTACAATACCATGACCCACGGTACCTTGGTACTGTACGATATCGATAAGGAAGCTGCGCACAACAACGTTGCTGTTGCAGAGAAGGTGTTCAAAGTTAACAATAGTGAGGGGCGTTTCCGCGTCATCGCAGAGGACGAGATTGGAAAAGCGCTTACCGGTTGTGATCTGGTAATCATCTCCATAGAACCAGGAAAGACCGAGTGCCGCTATGGCGACCTTGTCCTTCCTGAGGAGTACGGGATTCTCCAGTCTGTAGGGGATACCACAGGTCCTGGTGGGATTATGCGTGCTCGACGCGCGGTTCCCCTGTTCTTTGAGATCGCCGAGCAAGTCAAGCAATACTGTCCTGATGCCTGGGTTATCAACTACACCAATCCAATGACGCTCTGCACTGCAGCGCTCTATAAGGCATTCCCCGAGATCAAGGCACTTGGCTGTTGCCACGAGGTATTCCATACCCAGAACTTCCTTGCTGAGAAGGTGGCAGAGTGGTTTGATGTACCGGTTCCCGATAGAAGGGAGATCAAGATTGATCTTACCGGGGTGAATCACTTCACCTTTGTGACCAAGGCTTTTTGGAAGACCCATGACCTGATGCCCCGTCTCCTTGAGCTTGTTCAGGATAGTGCTACCTTCAGCGATGGAACTGCTGTTGCCAAGAAGCGATTGGAGGAAGAGAAGTGGTTTGACTGCGACCAGAAGATTGCACTCAGCTTCCTACGCGATTTCGGCTCCCTTGGTGCCGCCGGGGATCGCCATCTTGCCGAGTTCGTTCCCTGGTTCCTTACCAGTGATGAGAACCTGCATACCTATGGGGTGATCAGGACTCCGTATTCCTGGAGAGAGCGCACAGCGAAAGAGAAGCGGGAACGCGTATTCAAGGATGAGGACCTGAAGGCAGAGCTCACAGACGAGGAAGGCGTGGATATCATGCGTTGCCTGATGGGTGATAAGACCATGGTCACCAACATCAATCGTCCCAATGAAGGGCAGATCAGTTACCTTCCCAAGGGCAGGATTGTTGAGAGCAATGGTGTATTGGGTGAAGATTCCATTCGCCCGATTGTCGCCAGTGATCCCCCGCTTGCTATCCAGAACCTGGTCAAGCAGGTCAGTGATGTACAGGAGATGACCCTTGAGGCAATCTGGAACAAGGATGATGAGTTGCTCTTCTCTGCATTCCTCAGTGATCCACTGATGAACCTGAGCAGGGATAAGGCCAGGGAGCTGTTCGACAAGATGCTTGAGGCATCTGATCTCAAATACTAAAAATAGAAAACAAGGAGGGGACGAATGATCAGCAGAGAGATATATGAAGAGGCAGTGAAGCGGACGCTTATGTTCTTTGAGAAGGCTGGGATCGTCCTCACCGATGAAGAGAAAGAGAATGTTGAGGTCGCAGATTTCGGCCTCAACGACCTGGAGCATACCGGTCTTGAGTTGATCACCTACCTCAATACCGAGCGCGTATGTGCAAAGGAATTGGTACTTTTTCCCCACCAGAGGTGCCCAGAGCATCGTCATCCGGCATTTGGGTCGTACATTGGCAAGGAAGAGACTTTCCGCTGCCGATGGGGAGAGGTCTATCTCTATGTAGATGGGAATCCCACCGAGAACATAAAAGCCATAGATAAAGCAGGGGTCTATACTGTCTTCCATGAGATCGTACTACGCCCAGGTGAGCAATATACCCTGAGCCCCAATACCAAGCATTGGTTCGCGGCAGGGAGTGAAGGTGCAGTGGTTTCTGAGTTTTCTACCCCCAGTTATGATGAGAAAGATATCTTCACTGATCCAAGAATCGAAAGAACTCCTCAAGTTGGGTCAAACCAAGATTGACGTAACCAGTACTTCATTACATACTCATTAATAGAAGTCTTAGTATGTATGGGGTGCTTGACAGTTAAAGGGTGTTTATATATCATACTAAATCTATAGATTTAATAGTTAATTGGTAAAAGGGGGCTCTTATGGGACTGGTTCTTTGGTTGATACTATTTGTGGTACTGCTTGCAGCATTGGTAATGCTGAAGAGGGTGTGGCATCTCTCATTCTCTATCAGGGTATCAGTGTCCTTGTTGCTTGGAGCGCTCTTTGGGCTTTCCCTGTTTTTCTTTGGTGAGGAGTCGGTCTCCTCCCAGGTTCGCCGATGGGTCGCTCTTGTCGGTAATGGGTATGTTGATCTGCTTCGCATGCTCATCATTCCCTTGGTCCCGACGAGTATCATCGCTGGGTTGCTGAGACTCGGCAACACTCATGAGCTTAGAAGAATGGGAGTGAGAACCATCTCCCTCTTCTTATTTACAGCGACACTTGCCGGCATCATCGGACTTTTAGTGGGTAGTCTGTTTGCAGTTGGCCAAGGGATGGTGGTAGGAGAACTCGCAGAGCGTACTCCCAATACCTTGGGAAATATCTTTGCTCAGTTCAGGGCTTTCATTCCATCCAATCCCGTGCGCTCTGCTGCTGAAATGCAGATGATTCCTCTGGTTGTGTTCTCCGTCTTCCTTGGTGTTGCCGCAATTACCGTAAAGACAAAGAAGAGCGATGCGATCAAGCCGTTTGAGCAGTTGTTGGAGAGTTTTCTCCAGGTCGTGATCGAGCTGACGAAGATTGTACTTCGCTTGACCCCGTATGGCGTTCTTGCACTCACCTCTTACTGGCTTTCGAATACAGGACTGGCAGCGTTGGCTCAGCTTGGGTTGTTTGTACTGGCAGTAGTAATTGCCTGCTTGCTGCAAATTGGGCTGGTATATGGCGGTTTGCTTGCGTTCTCGGCCAAGATCAACCCATTCAGGTTTTTCAAGGCAGCGAGCCCTGCAATGTTGCTTGCATTCTCCAGCCGTTCAAGTTTGGGTTCCTTGACGATGACGATCAATACCATGACCGATAGGCTGAAAGTGAATTCCAGGGTGGCAAACTTTGTGGGACCGCTTGGGGCTGTGATGAACATGGATGCCTGTGGAGGTATTTTCCCTGCCATGGTAGCAGTGTTTGCTGCAAATGCCTTTGGTATTGAACTTGCTCTCTCCCAATATGTTCTGATCGTGGTGGTCTCCATATTTGCAAGCTTGGGTAGTGCTGCTGTTCCAATGGGAGCTACAGCATTTACCATTATCACCCTCACCACTGTGGGACTTCCGGTTGAGGCGGTTGGCCTGGTCGCTGGTGTCGATTTTCTGGTGGATATGTTCAGGACCATGACCAATGTTACCGGGGACCTGACAACCTCCGTCGTTGTTGCAAACGCCCTTGGTGAATTCGATCGCGATGCGTTCAATACCCAGGATCTTAGCAAGGTTGCAACAGCAACGGCTACATAACCCGGGATAAGAATATCGGAATAGTCGAAATTTGTTTTGTTTTTCACATTGTGTGAGTATTATTGCTCCTGTATACTAACTGCAAAATAGTTGAATAGTACGTAATAGTACATGGCTATGTATGTTGTATGCAGGAGCGTAATGGTGCAGGTTGGTGTGTTGGTTGTTGGTGTTTCTGGGGAAGAAACTACAACAATTGAAAAGAGTCTTAACTCAGCTGAACTTTGGTTTGTCTCTACTGAGGCAGAAGCTGTTGCATGTGTCAAAGAACACCCCTCAATTCGAATTGCTCTTCTTGATTTCGCTTCCAGTGTTTCTCTATTGCAAACACTTTCTCATTATCCAATACATAGTATCGTTCTCACCAGCGACAATACGATGGAAGAACGTAAAGCCCTTGCCTTGGGTGCTTCGGACTGTCTACAGAGGCCATACTCTCCTGAGTTGTTGAGGATCCGGGTAGGACTGCTTGCTGATAGCCTCATGGGGGAAGAGGGGAATGTCTTGTTTGACAGTTTGCTCTGGCAGGCTCCTATAGGCATAGCCGTATATAGCGGTCCTGATGTAGCTCATATGGAAATGGTCAAGGCCAATGCAATTCTTTTGGATATCATGGGACGTACCAAAGAAGAGCTCATGACCATCGACTGGAAACTACTTACCCATCCTGAGGATTTGGAGAAGGAGCTGGTCAAGTATGCACAATTTTCCAACCATGAGATCTCCGGATATGAGATTGAGAAACGGTTCATCAAACCTGATGGGTCTCTGGTTTGGGTGAACATGATTGTATCGAGGTTATACGCAAACCAACCTGAAGTTGAAGACTATCTTGGGATTATCAAGGATATTACTGAACAGAAAGAGCTCGAGGCTTCACTGCGGGAGAGAGAGCGTGTCATCCACTCCTACTTCTCCCAGTTGCCGGGAATGGCCTACCGGTGTTCATTTGACGACCAATGGACCATGCAGTTTGTCTCATCAGGTTGCGAGTGGCTTACAGGGTACTTGCCTGAAGAGCTTGTTGACAACAGGGTTATTTCCTTCAATGAAATGATTGCTCCTATCCATCGTGATAACGTAAGAGAGGAATGGGAATCGATTATTAATGGAGAGACTCACTTTATTCAAGAGTATGAGATTATTACCAAGGATGGGGATAAGAGATGGGTATTTGACACCGGGCGAGGGATTCTGGATGACCAGGGGAATATTGTTGCAATCGAGGGAATGCTGTTTGATATCTCGGAGAGAAAAAGACATGAGTTGGTCCTCAATTATTACCATAACCATGATGAGTGGACTGATCTTCCCAATAGAAGGTTCTTGGTTTCTTTTTTGGAGGAAGAACAGAAGAAGCGAGGAAATGCATTACTTGCAGTCAACTTGACTGCGGTTCATGCATTGAGTGTAGCCCATGGGTTTCTCTATAGCAGGAATCTGGTGAAGCAAGTAGCAATGAAACTCCAGGCACTCAGTGATTCAGAGCATGTGTTGTTCAGTTCCTATGAGTATCAGATGATATTCTTCATCAAAGCCCCTGTTGATTTTGCTGCGTTGCTTTCTTTTGGCATGATGGTCTCCAAGAAGGTTGCTTCCTTGCTGAGAGAGGAACGGGTAGGTTGGGGTATTGGGTTGATAGAGCTTTCTGAGGCTCCTGTAGAGGAGATCCTGACCAACCTCCTGGTTGCCTCCGAGCAAGCGTTGTCTGATTTTGATACGGGTCATGAGGTTTGTGTTTTTGATGAGGCGATGCAGCAGGCAATGAGAAGGCGTACAACCATCGAGAGAGAACTCGCTGAGCTGATCAAGAATCCAGTCTCTTCCTCCCTCTCCCTTCAGTTCCAGCCGATTTGGGATGTGAAGACTCAGACAATTTCTGGCTTTGAGGCTCTCTCCAGGATGAAGTGTCCCAGTTTGGGTAGCGTCTCTCCTACTGAGTTCATTGAGGTTGCTGAAAAATCGAAACTTATTGTTCCGCTTGGCAAGATCATCATAGATAAGGCATTGAAATTCCTGTCTCTGATAGAGAAAGAGGGTTTTTCAGGTGTTGGGGTTTCAATCAATATTTCTGCGATTCAGTTGATGAATAAGGACTTTTTGCCTTCCCTGATGGAGGCAGTTGAACATCATAGAGTAGATACTGCAAATATTACTTTGGAAGTGACTGAGTCAGTGTTTATTTCCAAGTTCCAGGAAGTGAATGACTTGTTCTTGCTCCTACAGCAGCTGGGGATGTCAATCGCAATCGATGATTTTGGCACTGGCTATTCAACGTTGTCCCGAGAGCGGGAGCTGAATGTGAATTGCCTGAAGATAGATAAAGCGTTTATAGACAAGCTTGAGGTACTGCAAGAGAAGGAAGCAATTACTGCAGAAATCATTTCATTGGCCCATAAGCTGGGGCATACAGTTATTGCCGAGGGTGTTGAGCATGAGAATCAGCATAAGTACTTGCAGAAGTATCGATGCGATAAAATCCAGGGGTTCCTATTCAGTAAACCCCTGGACATTCCTGATGCGTTGGCACTACTCAGGCAAGTGAATCATACTTAGTAGTCTTCTCGTACACCGAACTCAGCGTCCTCTACCCAACGATGAGGGCGGGTAATAAGCTTAAGCATCTCCTTG
>NZ_JAEKNT010000308.1 GCF_016406725.1 Sphaerochaeta sp. S2
GCCTTGAGTATGGTGTCGACCAGCACGTCATAGTATGCGACCTGGTAGATGTTCGAGTTCGCCAGCTGCACGGCGTTGAAATGGGAAAGCGACTGCTGTATCGACTTGGCCGAGTATTTCCAGCCGAGCTGCAGCTCCAGCAGCCGTTCCAGGACCAAGGAAATGAAACAGATAAGGAAGTGGGCCCGTATCCTGTCCTGCCTGCTGTGGAACACCGGCCTCAACGACAGCATCCCCGTCTTGGTGACCTTGAACGTCTCCTCGATCTTCCAAAGCCCTCGGTAGATGTCCGCTATCTCCGAGGCAGGCACCACATGGTTCAACACCAAGAACCCGTCCGAATCCCGATAGTATGCATGGCTGGACGGCTTGTCGGGATTGATCTGCGACTCGTCCCCGACCCCGACGACGTTGGTGCAGATGAGGTAGTAGCCGTCGTACTTCTCGTCCTCCTCCAGCCTCGAGGCGTCGAACTCGTAGAGGCACCAGTCGGCCTGTACCAGCTCCCCCGCCTTGACGGGGCTCTTCCTCAGGTACTTGCTCTTGCCGTAGCTGGAGTCCTTGAAGTCCTTCGACCGTTTGCCCTCGGACTGAAGCGCCTTCTCGATCACCGCCTGCCGCTCGTGCCTCGCCCTGTCGCTGTACTTCCTGCTCCAGATGAACACCTGCCGCTCATTGTAGGTCCCGCTGTGCTTCTTGCCGTCGATGTCGCCGTAGGTGCTTGCCCTCCTGGGGATCGTCCTCTCCTTGATCATGGACACCACGTTGCCGTTGCCGTCCAGCACATGCTCCCACCCCTCGTCCGAGAGCGCGAACTCCTTGGTCTGGGAGTCCGACTTCCGTATGGACTGGCTGATCACATACCCGTTCCTCGCATCCCGGATCTTCATGATGTTGTAGTAGCTCATCATCCCCTTGTCCGCCACCACGATCTTGCGGCTGTCGGAAAAGTCGATGATGCTGCCATCCATCGCCTCGGGCAGCGTCTCGCAGTCGTTGGTGTTGCCCCTGAACAGCTCGTAGGTGATGGGAATGGAAAGCTCGTCCATGAACAGGCCCATCTGGATGATGGGCTCGGGCCGGTGCTCCTTGCAGGGGCCCTTGGCCCTGAGCCCGTTCTCGTCATCCGCCTCATCCCGCTCGAAGTAGTAGTTGGTGACGTCGTAGAACACCACCGTGTCCCTTCTCCCGAACTTCTGCTTCACCTTGGAGTCCAGGTGCCTCAGCAGGTCGGTCCTCCACTTCAGCAGGCTGTCCATGCTCCGGTAGACGTCCTGAAGGCCGTAGCCCGTGTCGCCGAAGAACCGCCCCTTGTGCTCCCAGGTGTTTTTCTTGGAGGCCGGCCACAGGCATCGCGAGTAGAGCAGGTGCTGGAAGATGACGTTGATGTTGAAAGAGCAGTCCAGGTACCTGCGCCGGTTGTTGACGAACTCGTCCAGCTCCAGGCGGTGGTACAGCCTCGAGTAGGCGGCGAACCCGAGGTTCTTGCAGTCATCCGAAACCCGGAGGTCTCCTTCTCCGGACAGGCTGAGCCCAAGGCCGAGGTCGACCTGGTAGCTCATCGTCCTCACCGTATTCCTGGCCTCTTCCCTGAGCTCGTTCAGCCTTTGCAGCACGTAGGCCTGCGGATCCTCCTCTCCGCGGCTTCTCAGGTCGTTGGCGGAGAACTTCTCGACCATGACCTGCTTGTGCTTGGTCTTCTCCCCCGGGATGCGGCTGACGGTGTTGATGTAATAGATCGTGTCGCCGCTCTTGAGCACGTTCTTGGTCATCATGTAGGCCATGGTGTTTCTCCTTGCCTTCAGTATATATGAAACAGGGATGATTGTAAATATAAATACATAACAATACGAAAATATGTTTTAAGTCATAACACCAAATACGAAAAAAACCACCCTGGGGTGGCTGGCGTGTGGTTTTTGGGTTATGGCTTAGATTATGCTGCTGTCAAAGTGTGGAGGAAGGAACGGTCAAATCATCAAGATTGTACAGATTCATACAAGAAAAATGTATCTTGTAAAGATATACATATGTAATATATTCAGCAATATTAAACATTATTTTTATAATTTTGCCCAATAATTGTATCCAAAAGTAC
>NZ_JAEKNT010000309.1 GCF_016406725.1 Sphaerochaeta sp. S2
TAATGAAAGAGTCCCTGGGAGAAGTGGATATAATCTAAAGATATCATTTCTATGCTTTTTGATGTTTTTGGAGTCAATGGTTTCTCCTGCCATTTTTCTTTCCGATAAATCCAACCATGCTTTAGCTTTTAATGGAATTAAAATTTCGGATCCTATTATAGGCAGGTTGTCTATTATTGTTATATTTTGATGGATAAAATCATAATAAGCTGAGTCCAGAAGGATTGCTGATAGACTAGAAATTTCCTCATCAACCGGTATTGGTGTAAGTTCTGAATCTTTTGCTGAAACTTCAAGAGAATCTGGAACTTTAGAAAATAGTTCGAGCATTGTTGGAAAGTTCTTGTCGGCTGGAGAATGAAACCTATAAAAGAGCTTTTTTCCTGAACTTTTTTGTTTATTTGAGTATCCCCCATTTTCTATAAAATTCCAGAATTTTTGTACGAAAGCTGAATCCAGAGCTTCAATGCATAGTACTATATCAAGGTCCTTTGTAGCCCTAAACTCTGCCCCTGCTTCTTCCATAATTATACTTGAAGCAGTGCCTCCTATGAGTACATAACGATCTTCAAATCCTTTAAAGTGTTCCCTGAAAATATTTAATCCTTTTACCATTGTATATCCTTAATCAACCCTTCAAGAGCTTGTTTTAGTCGTTCATCTTCGGATTCTTTAAATTCAAGATATATAGACAATGGATCGGCAACACCATTTTTTGAGAAGGTTCGAGGATCATAGGCCCATTTCTGGATAATCATATCTTCATTAGGATTATCGATATTTGGATGAATTAAAATATCTTTTGACCTATTAAATATGGCAAATGTTGTCATATGTGGTTCATTAAGCATAGAATATTTCGAAAGAGCAGACTCTCCGGCAAGCACCAGATTATTACTTTCCTGAAAGGGGAAAGTTTTTGTTGACGTAACAGGGGATCTTAAAATAGGCAGTGCTGTATTCCAAAGATCAAATCCACTTAGATGGAATTCCAATACCTTTTCTTTCCCTAAGGTATGAACGGATGCTATATGATGAAGTTCTAACTCACTAAATGCACGCCCTACTGACATGTTTGAGATGTGTAAATTATGGGATATTTCAAAGGGTGATTTTCCGGTCCAATCCCTTTTATATAGTTTTCCAAGAACCAATAGCTGGGCGGAAGGACTGAGCTTTCCAGTTTTTCTTTTCTCGGGGGGAAAGATTTCTTTGAAATCCATTCCCATAAATGGTAGATACAGCTGTTTATCTGGAATAATGAAAGGTATTTTGGCTTGAATCAGTCTAGTTCGATCAGTAGAGGACACCGTATTTTTTACATAGATAATTCCTTTGGACCAATAGTTTGTAAGCATTTTGCAATGTTTGGAAATGACAGCCGGAGTATTTCCGTTTTCTCGATTCTCAATGAAAATAAGATTATCTGAATCTAATAAACGAAGCAGATAAAAAGAGTACTGTTCTTTGAGCAGAAGTGGGATTTTCCGTTCATCTTCCCAATGCCTGATGCTGCCTTTAAACCCAAAGGTTTTTTCAATGTATGAGAGAAGGAGTAGGATATCTGGGTCTTTGTTGTTTAACATTATAAATGAATAATAACATTGATACTGTTATTATTCAATATAAATGTTATATCTCAACAATTCGAATACCAATAGATTAATGAGCCAATTGCAAAATAGGTTTTCAGGAACCTCATATTGCATAAACATACAAACCAACACTCACATACCCCATGCCTGCTGCTGGCCCATGTGACTGACAGGAATCTGCCTCGATTTCGTTGTTAATTGATTGTTGAATATAGAAAAATTGGCTCATGAGATTACTCCCTTGAGCCTTTATTATGGGTTATCCAGCAAGATCTATATTTTCAGGTTTGTGGATTTTGTGGAAGTTCTACCCGGTACCTATAATCGTCAAATCACGCTTTCAAAGGCATAAAGTAAGCGCACTATAAATCGCTCTTAATCAACCGAATCTCCTTCAATAGAATGAACACAATCATCAATCAAGGAAAGGAGAAGTAATCGATGCACTATCACACCTATACAAGGAAAGAGAAGCTTGCTCACCTGGAGCGGG
>NZ_JAEKNT010000310.1 GCF_016406725.1 Sphaerochaeta sp. S2
AGATGGGGATGAACGCCATAGGTGACAAACAGTGAGAGCAATCCAAAGAGTGTTGAATTGAGGAGGCAGACCCTTCCCTTGAGATTGAAGCGTGTAGAGGAGTAATCCCATAATCTGATGGAAAACAGTGTCTCAGAAAGATACCCTGTTGCATATTCCAGGATGCTGGTTCCAATGACAGCGATAAAAAACAGGATAAGTGGATTGTTGGATAATCTTGCAAAGACGAAAATGACCAACACCGCTCCAAATCCATAGATAGGAAGATAGGGTCCATGAAGAAATCCACGGTTTACCAGAGAGCCCTGTCTTATGGAACAATACAGAACCTCGACTATATAACCTAGAATGGAATAACAGAAAAAATACCAGATCAACAACGTCAGATCCATACTATCCCCTCATTGTCTGATACTACTATACTCACAACCATTTTGAGCGGCAATAGCACCCCTATCAAAGCAAAAACGCACCCTTTGAAGAGTGCGTCTATGACCGGAGAGGGATTTGAACCCCCGACCAGTTGCGTGTAAGGCAACCGCTCTCCCGCTGAGCTATCCGGCCGATGAAACAGAACGTATCACAAAGAGAGGAAAACTGTCAACCATGTATGAGCAACTTAAGGAAAGCTTCTCTCTCCATTGGCCGCTGATAATAGAATCCTTGTCCAAAGAGAGCCCCGGCTTCACTCAGGAATTCATGATGCCCCTCATTCTCCACTCCCTCTACCACCATATCCATCCCCAGTTCCTTTCCCATCTGTATGATGGAGGAAAGCACAGCCTTTGATCGATTGCTCTCTCCAATCTCATAGATAAAGGAACGGTCAACCTTGATGATATCCATCGGCAGTGTGGAGAGCATATGCAGTGAGGAGTAACCACTGCCAAAGTCATCCATCAAGATGGTGAAACCATGGCTTTTCAACTCACTGATCAACTCTGACATCTGCACAGGATTGTCTATGTAGGCACTCTCAGTAATCTCAAACTGAATGTACGAGTGATCTACAGCATATGATTCTGTGGTTTGCAGGATAAGCTTCACGATATTCTTGTTGTTTACATCGATCCTGCTGAGATTGATGGAAATGGGGATATTGATCTTTTGCTCAGCTATGAATGCACAAACACTGGAAAGAACTGACATATCCAGCGCAGTAATGAAACCATATTTTTCGAAAACGGGAATGAATTGATTTGGAGGAATTATGCCTCTGGTTGGATGCACCCAGCGAGATAGCGCCTCTGCAGAGTGTATGTGCATTCCCTGGAGATCATAAATGGGCTGAAGGAAGAAGGTGAACTGCCCGCTGTCCAATGCACCTTGCATTTCATTGAGGACATCCTGTTCATTGAACGTTTCATTATGGATTGAGGGCTCATAGAACGCATACCCTTCCCTATTACGAAATCGTGAAATCTTTGAAGCACTGTGCGCTTTATCCAGTAAGGAGGGAATACCTTGATTGGGATCTTCAATCTCATACATACCGAATACCATCGAAAGATGTAGTCCAATCTCCTGTCCGATATGTTCAATATCGATGGCTTGTTTCAGTTTGCTCGCGCTGCTCATTTCCTTGGGTATGCAAGCAGCAAAATGGTCTGCCCCAACATGTCCATACACTCCATGGTCCTTGATGAAATCCCGCAACGATCGAGCAACAAACTGCAGAACCTGGTTCCCACGATCAAATCCAAGCAACTCATTCAAGACTGAGAACCGTTCAATGTTCCAGTACACCATCACAAAGGAGGTATTGATATGGGCATCAAGGAAATCACGACATACCTCATAAAATCGTTGACGAGTATATAAACCTGTTACCAGGTTATGGTTCAAGGCAAATGACAGTTGTTCCTGTACTTGTTGCAGCATCTCTTCATCATGCATCGATTCAGAGAGGTCTTCTATAAGCAAGCTGAAAGGCTCACCTCTGCCTTGGATCCCCATCTGGCGGAATGTAATCCTACACCAAATGATATCACCCTCTTTCTTGACAAGTCGGAGATTGAAAGGAGTTGATGAAGTACTTGTCATGCTCTGTCGCTCAATATGACGGAGCAACAGGGTTCTGTCCTCAGGATAGAATAATTGAATTGCATTATTCTTGAGTTGTGTGATCAAATCCTCACGTGCATACCCCAACAGAACTGCAAGAGTCTCATTGGCATACTGCAACTCCAGGGTGTAAGACTCCATGGAGAATACAGCAATACCTTCCCTGCTCTGTTCTATATAGGGAAGCATACGCTTGTTCAGTTGCTGCAATTTATGTTCACGACTGACATCCTGAATGGTGAAGGTAACCATCTGGACATAACCGTAACAGGTTCCAAGTTGGCATGTGAGCGAGAAGTGTCGGTTGTCATGGCCGACCACCATGAACGTATCTCCCCTTAGGTGATTCTCCTGCAGACTTCTCATTCGTGAAAACACATTGTTCCTTTCTGAGGGCAAGAGCCATCCAAGAGGGTCTTTTTCCAGTGTTGCTTCCTCACTATTGAACAGCTCATGGAATTTCCTATTCGCCATGAGCAAGGTGACCGTCTCACGCTCCCATGCAAGATGAAGCAGAGCAACGGTGAAATTCTGTAAAATCTCCTTGAGAGGACTTTCTGGGGAAATATATCCGGAAGGCGAAAAACGAACAACGTTTCCCCCAATACGATTGTCCATGAAGTAGTAAGAGAATAATACAGGAATGAAAGAACCTGATGGCACTGTAAAGCGAACCTGTATAGGCCCTCCTTCCGGATTACTTATCCGTTCTCTCAGTGCTTTACGAAATGTAACCCGGTCCTCTGCAAGCATTGCCTTAACAACAGCATTTCGTTTAAGAAAACCATGCACCTGTTCCACATAGGGTTGTCCACCAATAAACATGAAGAGTGTCAGTACATCATGATTGACATCATAGTCCCAGGAAGAGTCACCTCGTTGCAATAACTTGAAGTAGCTTGACCGGGAAAGATGCAATTTCGTCGGTTGTGTAACCGATTTCTCTGCAATTTGCTTGGACTGTTTCAATTGGTCTACCAGGATGGCCAGCTTTGCGGGCTTTTCGTTGAAAAGTATCAGTTTCTCCTTGCAGAGCCATACTGCACCAGACTCATCAGTTTGTTGCCAATAGCTGTAGCTGTCATAGCTGAGTGAATGGAACCGACAATGTTCACATACCTGATCTCTGTGAAAAATTACCTCATAGCATTTCTTGCCGATATAGTTAGCATCAGGAGAATGTGCCTCTCTGCCAGCTTTATTCAAGAAGAGCAGATCATAACTCTGCATATCGCTCAGGTAGACCGTATCAGGGAGATTGTCCAACATCCACTCATGATTAGTCCAACAGAGGGTCTTATGCATCCCCATTTCAGAGACATAGTGTGTACACTGGTTTCTTCCATGATTCTTTGAGTGGTACAAGGCAAGGTCTGCATGTTGATACAGTTCGTTGAATGTAGTTCCATCCTCAGGGCTGATACAATAACCAAGGGAACAGGTAAAAAGAATCCCAAGCGTCCTATCCTCGGCAATAAGATGACAGAGCTCATCTCCGGCACGCAAAAGTGATTCTGTGAAGTGCGGGACATATGCAACAAACTCATCTCCTCCAAGCCTGCCAATAATCGTTCCCTGTGGAAACACCGTTCTCATCAGGAAAGCAATTCGCTTAAGAACACGGTCCCCGAGGTCGTGACCATAGGTATCATTTATCAATTTGAATCGATCGATATC
>NZ_JAEKNT010000311.1 GCF_016406725.1 Sphaerochaeta sp. S2
TAGTAATCTTCCTTTAGCAGCTTAAAATGAAAATACAATTACAAAACTGGAAAGTTCAACGTCTAAATTTTGAATTATTGAGGGATAATCAAAATAGGGAAGAAAGTTCTTTTGGAATTAAAAAGGGTCAAGTATTTCCAGAAGAAGATAAAAAGAGCTTTGTCGTAATTTTTGAAATTGACTTAAAAGATAAAGATTTTGATTTAAATTTTGAATCTGCTTTTGTATTTAGTCTAGATGATGAAATTACAGAAGAATTTAAGTTTTCTGATTTTCCTAAAATTAATGCTCCAGCAATAGCGTTTCCTTATTTAAGAGCTTATATTTCAAATTTAACTTTGCAATCTGGATTTGAACCTAGAATTTTACCTTCAATAAACTTTGTGGCTTTATCTAAAGAAGACTTGCATTCAATGTTGTAACGCAACAAAGCGTTTTAATTTTTAATAGTTACTAAGCTACGTTTTTTAATTCAGATTCCAATACTTCTTTAGGAGTTTTATACCCAATGATTTTTCTGGGTTTGTTGTTTAGTTTATGTTCGAGTTTTAAGAGCTGTTTTTCGTCAATGAGGTTAAAATCTGTTCCTTTAGGGAAGTCCCTTCTGATGATTCCGTTAGTATTTTCATTAGTACCTCTTTCCCAAGAAGAGTAGGGGTGCGCAAAGTAAATTTTCATACCTGTTTTTTGAGTTATTATTTGATGTTTAGCCATTTCAATACCGTTGTCGTAAGTCATGGATTTTCTAAATAATTTATTGAGTTGATTGATTTTTTTAGAGAACATTTTAGCAACTTCATCAGCTTTTCTGGATTTTAGTTTTACGATTAAGGTGTATCTGGATTTACGTTCTACAATGGTTCCAATAGCAGACTTTTGACCTTTTCCAATGATTAAATCTCCTTCCCAATGTCCAATTTCTTGTCTAAGTTCGATATGCTTAGGTCTCTTGTCAATACTGACTTGGTTAATAATTTTAGAACCTTTACCACGTACTTTTTTAATAGGTCTTCTACGCGTTTTTTTTCTCACGAGAAGTTTGATAAGTTTTTTATTTAAAGACGCTTGCGGTCTGGTATAAATGTGTCTGTAAATGGCTTCGTGTGATATAGACATAATATTGTTGTTGGGATATTTTAATTTTAAGCTTCCACAAATCTGTTCAGGAGTCCAACCTTTAAGAAGTCCTTTGTATACATAGTATTTTAGTGGTTTATAAGTTGATATTTTATCAAGGTTTCTTTTGTTAAGATAATCGTCTTTAGCATTCCAATGGGCTAATTCAGCCGCATATTTATCATTAGGATCTTGAATCCATTTATTGATTTCACGAGATATAGTTGAACGAGATCTGTTTAAAGTTTTAGCGATATAAGCTTTGGATTTATTCTCGTTTAAAAGTGTCTCAATTTTGATTCTTTCTTTAAGTGAAAGTCGTCTGTGTTTTAAACTCATATTTAC
>NZ_JAEKNT010000312.1 GCF_016406725.1 Sphaerochaeta sp. S2
ATCGTGGACACCATAAAATTTGAATAAGATACAGCCCATGATCTCATTGAAGCAGCACAGATAGATGGAGCCGGAAGATGGACCATGTTGCGTTCAGTCATTCTTCCCTCGATCATGCCATCAATTACCATCTGCAGCTTCCTCACCCTTACGAACGGATTCAAGCTCTTTGACCAGAACCTTGCTCTCACAGCTGGTGCTCCTGGAAAGCAGACAGAGATGTTGGCACTCAATATCTTCAACACCTTCTATGGCCGCAGTGGATTTGAAGGGGTAGGTCAGGCAAAAGCAGTGCTCTTCACCATCTTGGTTGCGATCATTGCCCTAAGCCAGCTTCGTCTTACCCGTAACAAGGAGGTAGAGGCATGAACCTGCAAACCAAAGAGAAACGGATCAACTATGGTTTGATCATTATCCTTTCCCTCCTGACTATTCTGTTCATCTCACCAATCTTGATCGTACTGATGAATTCTTTTAAATCAAAGCTGTTCATTTCCAATGAACCATTTTCCTTTCCCAATCCTGATACTTATGCAGGAGGGGAGAACTATATAACTGGATCAGAAAAGATTAAGTTCTTTGATGCATTCGGCTATTCACTGTTTATCACCGTCTTCTCCGTGATCAGCATCTCACTGGTTACGAGCATGCTTGCCTGGTATATAACCAGGGTGAAAACAAAGTTCACCAACTTTGTCTATTATTTGTTGGTGTTCTCCATGATCGTCCCTTTCCAGATGGTCATGTTTACGATGAGTAAGACGGCCAATGTTCTTCATCTGGATAATCCAGTTGGTATTATTGTGCTCTATGTAGGATTTGGTGCAGGACTGGGAACCTTCATGTTCAGTGGATTCATTAAAAGTATTCCCCTCAGTCTGGAAGAGGCTGCCATGATCGATGGAGCTGGACCTGTAAAGACGTACTTCCTCATTGTCTTTCCGATGCTTAAGCCAACTGCGATCACGGTTGCCATCCTTAATTCCATGTGGATCTGGAATGACTACCTGCTCCCTTACCTGACCATTGGAACAGAGTACAAGACGATTCCTGTTGCCATCCAGTACCTGAGAGGTGGCTATGGAGCGGTCGATATGGGGGCTATGATGGCAATGCTGGTCTTGGCCATGGTCCCGATCATTGCTTTCTATCTTGCAGCACAGAAGCACATCATCCGTGGTGTAGTTGCTGGCGCTGTGAAGGGTTGATGACAATGGGAAGTATTTATCATGAGAGGGGTGTGCAACGATGAATAGCAAGCATAAACGAGATGCCGGTATTCTCTTGCACATCACCAGTCTTCCTTCTCCTTATGGTATCGGGGACTTGGGGCGTAATGCCTATGCTGTTGCCGATTGGATGGAAAAGGCTGATATCCGCCTCTGGCAACTCTTGCCGCTCAATCCAACAGGATTTGGGAATTCTCCCTATGCTCCACGTTCCACGTTTGCCGGCAATGAGTTGCTCATAGATCTGGAGTCGTTGATGCATGAGGGATTCCTTTCCTCTGAGGATTTGCTTTCCTTGCCATCTTTTCCAGATGATAGAGTGCATTTTCAACTGGTGCAGGAGCGAAAATTACCTCTCTTGAAGAAAGCGGCACGGACTTTTCTTGCTGCCAAAAAGGATAAAGAGGATGCGTTTCTCTGCTTTTGCAATGAGCAAGCATTCTGGTTGGATGATTATGCGCTTTTTATGGTCCTCTATGAGACCTATCATGATGCTAGGTGGTTCAGCCAATGGCCTGAAAGCTTTGCAAAACGTGATAAGAACGTATTGAGGGAGTTTTGTGAGGAACACAAGAGTGAGATTTCCATCTGGAAGGTGCTGCAGTACTTCTTTGCTTTGCAGTGGGATGCATTCAAACAGTATGTGAATGCAAAGCGTATTCAACTGGTAGGTGATGTTCCCATTTTCGTGGCAGCTGATAGTGCAGATACCTGGAGCAACATACATCTGTTCAAGACGGATGATGAAGGGCATTTCAGCGCTGTCAGTGGTGTACCTCCAGATATCTTCAGTGCAACTGGGCAGCTTTGGGGCAATCCTGTTTATGACTGGAAAGTTCTTGAGGCAGAAGGGTACCAGTGGTGGATCAAGAGATTGGAGAGATTGTTTGCCATGATTGATATTCTGAGAGTCGATCACTTCAGAGGGTTCGATGCATACTATGAGATACCAGCTGGGGATAAAACCGCGGAACGTGGTAAATGGATTGATGTAGATGGTAAAAGTTTTTTCAAGAAAGTGCGAGACCACTTTGGATCAGTTCCCATCATTGCAGAGGATCTTGGGTTGATGACTGACTCAGTTGAAGCATTGCGGGATGACAATGGATTTCCCGGAATGAAAATATTGCAATTTGGATTCAGCAAGGATGAGAAAGGGAGAAGTAATTATTATGATGATTTTCTGCCGCATAACTGGCAGGAGAACTTTGTAGCGTATACCGGTACCCATGACAACAACACCACCCTTGGATGGTTCAAGTCCCTGGATGTACAGGATAAGGAGATGGTACTTACCTATCTTGATTGCAAAGAGAATGAGGTGTTGCGTAAGATGATACGTACCCTGATGCTTTCCTGTGCTCGTACAGCCATCATCCCCATGCAGGATCTCTTGGAGAAGGATGAGGAAGCAAGGATGAACTATCCTTCAACTTGCAATGATGTCAATTGGAGTTGGAGAGCTACTGCAGAAGAGTTTACTGATGAAATTGCTCATGAGCTGGCCCACCTGGTTGCAATATCTGCCAGAAATGGGCTGCTGGGAAATTGAATGTGGCGCCCTAGGGTGTTCATATACCTTCCTGACAAGGCCGGAACTGCAAGGTTCCGGCCTTGCTCCGTCTCTCAAGCCTTGCTACAGTAAGGCATGAGTACCCTGCACTTTGGAACATGTTCGTGGAAGTATGAGAGTTGGGAAGGATTGGTATATGAGCCTGGTAGTACCGAGCGGTACCTTGCCCAGTATGCCAATACCTATGATTCGGTGGAAGTGGATAGATGGTTCTGGTCGTTGGGAAAGCGAAGCTATGGGCTTCCTGACCCCCATGATGTGAGAGAATATGACCAGGATACTCCTGACAGCTTTAGGTTTACCATCAAATGTCCAAACACCTTGACCCTTCCATTCAGTTACCAGAGCAAGAGTGAACCAAACCCTTGGTTTCTTGATGCCGAAGTGTTTTATCAGTTCATTGAAACCCTTGAACCCCTTATCCCGAAAATAGGCTTGCTGATGTTTCAGTTTGGATACCTGAACCGTAGTATGTTCAAGGATCGTGATGAGTTCCTGGAATCCCTTGACAGGTTCTTCTCCTTGCTCCCTGATTCTCTTCCCTATGCAGTTGAGCTCAGAAATCCTGCATGGATGGATGCTTCCTACTTCTCCTTCCTCGAGGAACGGCAAATAGGTCCTGTATTGCTCTCAGGATACTGGATGGATGATCTTGCCACCCAATTACAGAGAGCAGGGTCCCGCCTCCATTCTCCATTC
>NZ_JAEKNT010000313.1 GCF_016406725.1 Sphaerochaeta sp. S2
AAACAGTGCTGATCAGATGCAATTATCCTGCCTGTCCTCTCACATACACCCACGCGCCGAAACATCAAGGGCTATTACGAGAGTCATATTCAAACTGGAACCGGGGTATAAGCAGAATGGATTCCTAGTGAGATAAAAACACAGGAATCACTGAAGCAACAGCTGTCCTCAGAATCAATGCGAAGCTATTCCCCACAGAAATCCTTCTAATTGCTATAACGTTATCATAGAAATCATCCACGGGCTACAGAAAAATGGAATCCAGGATATGTTTCTGAACAGGAAGATGAAATGCACACAAAGCAGTGGAAAAAATAAAGAGAGCCATAGAAGAGAGGTAATGGCTCCATCTGATTCCTATTGGTTCGATGAAAATCTCGAGACCATGTGTGGGATGTTGCCAGGGAAGAATGGTCTAAAAAGGGAAAGCCTGAAAGAATTCTTGGGGTTGTTGGATATTCAGCAAGTCGGTTTCAAGATGAGTACTTGTGGGGTAATAGCCTATTTAACCATGTTATTGTTATCAATATTGTAATTATGGACTAAAAAAAATTTGAATTTCTGAATTGGCCGTATCAGTAGCTGCCACAATAGTTTTCGCTAGAACATTCGATCTGTGCACGCTTTTGTAGACACTTTCTGATCAAGTCTCACAAAATCCATATCTCAAACTGTGTGGAAAATGTGACAGTTCTTCCTGGTACCTCAAATCGCCAAATCACGCTTCCAGGGGCATAAAATGCCGATTTTTGTGGAAAATGTGACAATTCTTCCTGGTACCAATGATACGCAGACCTATATAAAGCGAGGGTTGTTTTACCGCTGCCAGCAGTTCCCAAAACGGCGGAATGGCCGGTAGCAGGCATGTACAATACCTCTCGCTGCTTTTTGATTGGCTTTGGTAAATTCCCAGTCATAGTTATCTTGCCCCCGTTCCTACTTGATCAGCAGATTGGTAAGTGGCACCGAAGATGGTGTCTCCAAGCCATTTCTTGAAGGATGGTTTGTCACTGAACTGTTTGAAGAGCTCGGTATGATCTGCGCACGGTTTGGTAGACACTTTTTGATCAAGTCTCGCAAGATCCCTCTCTCAAACTGTGTGGAAAATGTGACAGTTCTACCCGGTACCTCAAATCGTCAAATCACGCTTCCAGTGGCCTAAAACGCCGATTTTTGTGGAAAATGTGACAATTCTTCCTGGTACCGATGATATAGATCGTGAGCACTGCCACCCTTGCCTGCAATTGCTCGCCTACCAGCTGCAGGATGAGCACATAGAGCAAGGTAAAGAGAGCGTAGATGAAGTAGAAGCCATATCGAAACTGGAAGCGGATATCACCTTTAAGCACAGAGAGGAATCTCATTGCAGTTTCCTCCCCGTAAGCTCGGTGAAGATGTCGTTAAGCGTAGGTTCACTACTGTGAATACTGAGAAGACGGTTCTCCTTGAGTGCGTTCAAGAGTTCAATATCCTCACCAATTGAGCTCAACTGCGTACAACGTTGGTACTCAGTACCCTGCTCTTTATATGAGTAGGAGACAGTAACCGCTCCCCTACTCATGATCAGGTTTCTCGGACTATCGAGGGAGCAGATACTGCCATCTACGATGAAAGCGACCCGGTCGCACAGCTCTGTGGCATCATACATATTGTGGGTGGTCAGAAGGATGGTGGTGCCCTTGTTCCGCTGCTGAAGGATCAGGTCTTTCATTACCCTGGCATTCGAGGGATCGAGGCCACTTGTTGGTTCATCAAGAAAGAGAATCGAGGGGGAGTGAATCAAGGCCTTGATGAAATTGAGACGGCTTTTCATGCCCTTTGATTAGGCAGAGACCTTCTTATCTGCCTCTGCGGCCAGTCCCACTGATTCAAGCAACGGTTCGATGGGAAGTGTATGCTTGTACAACGAGGCAAAGTAAGAGAGATTCTCTCTCCCTGATAGCTTTTCAAGGATGAGATGTATTCCCTTTGAGCCTTGAAAAACATTATTGAAGTTTTCCATTGTTTATAGTTGACTCCTTCGAGCATAACGAAGCATTGAGACCTGGTCGATGCG
>NZ_JAEKNT010000314.1 GCF_016406725.1 Sphaerochaeta sp. S2
ATGCACAACCTGATGGTGGTAGCTGGACTTGTGGTCTTGTTCCATGTCTTACTCGCCTCCACGTCTTCTTTCACCTATAACCCGTGGGGGATTGGCATCCTGGTCGCTTGGATGGCTTTCTCCCTTATCTCTTATGCGAACTACCGGCTCTCTGGCCGGAAACCAAGGAGAAAATCATGAAAAAACTCTCTATAGTTCTCATCATATCTCTGCTTTTCAGTCTGCCACTGGCAGCTCAGATATTCCCAACCTCTCCATCCAATCCCGTGGTTGATGGATCTTTCGGAACCAATGAATACCCCGAGATTGTACAACTCAAGGATATGCGTCTTGGGTATGCCCAGAGTAGGGATTCCAGTAATCTGCACTTCATTCTCGAAGCACCAACTACAGGATGGGTTTCGGTTGGCCTTGGGTCCAATAGGATGCATGGTGCTCATATCATCATAGGCTATGATGCAATTACCAGCCAAGTCATCAGTGAGGAGACTGGCCGTGGTCATAGTCATAGCCCCTCTTCTTCAAAGATGCTTGTTCAGAGCAAGATCAAGGAAGCAGGAGGCAAGACCACCCTTGAGTTCACGGTACCTGCCTCACAGTTTGATTCAGGAAGGAACCTCAGACTCATTGTTGCATATGGAAATCGGGATAATCTCAGAAGCAAGCATGTCACCTATGACAGCCACACCATCAACTTCCTGAAATAACACATATTCACTGGTGATTGTGATAAGGGTATGTTTGGAGTAACCAACATACCCTTATTCTTGCTCTGTTTTTAGCGGTCCATTCTAGTATTCTGTTAACAGGAAGAATGGCACTACATCAAACCCAGGCCAACCCTAAGTAGCAAAAACCCAATTCCCTAAGATCTCTTGCCTTTGATCAAGTTCCAAGGAAACAATCCCTCCTTGTACAGCAAGGCAAGAGCTATCAAGCCCTGGACTGCTCCGATGATGAAGAAGAGTACATGGAGGAAAACCACGGTTTTAATGATCAGGACCTGTACAATAATCCACACAATCATGGATCCTCCGAGCAGGCCAGCAACATACCCAAGATACTTGTTCTGCTTAAACAAGAGTATGATACTGAACAGATTGCCGACTCCAAACAGTCCAAATAGAACAATGCCAGGAATCAGAAAGGTAGAAAATGGAGACCCCTGCAACATATCGGTTGTAGCGCCAAGGGGAGTTACAGGGTCAACCAAGCAAGCATATCCACCTGCAAGTGCACCTAACCCAACAAACACATGTATAAGCAATAAAAGCAACCGAAGTAGTTTCATAATTCAGGCCTCCAAGACCTGCTGGGCAAAAATAATATCAAAGGGCATACGAGAAGGATAGAGGAAGGAACGGTCAAATCATCAAGATTGTACAGATTCATACAAGAAAAATGTATCTTGTAAAGATATACATATGTAATATATTCAGCAATATTAAACATTATTTTTATAATTTTGCCCAATAATTGTATCCAAAAGTAC
>NZ_JAEKNT010000315.1 GCF_016406725.1 Sphaerochaeta sp. S2
AGGCTATACCACGGGCATTGAACTCATCGCGGAAAAGATCAAAATAGGTGAACTGTTTTTGCTCAT
Source organism: Sphaerochaeta sp. S2 (assembly GCF_016406725.1). Classification (GTDB taxonomy): domain Bacteria; phylum Spirochaetota; class Spirochaetia; order Sphaerochaetales; family Sphaerochaetaceae; genus Sphaerochaeta. The sequence goes on from NZ_JAEKNT010000315.1 coordinate 67, forward strand.
CCAACATTCGCTTGTTATCATAAGTGTTCGGTCCAGAACCATTGACGTACACAACCAGTGTTTCAGCATTCCCATCATCGGGCATGGAGAGGAATCCTTCGATTAAGTACCCATCACGTGAGGGTATTTGCACAATCCCTGTCTCTGCTTCGCCTACGTACGTGGTTGTACAACTCGAAAGAAGCACCACCAATGAAAGAATCAGAACCAACATGTTTCATCTCCCAGGTAATAATATCGTATCTATTTGTATCGTATCATGGCAGAAAAATATACTGTATGAGTGTATATAAAAATAAATAAATATCTTTTTCTGCATTTGGTAATTTCACCTATCCTGTTGGTCATTTTTGCCATTCAGGGATAATGACCATGTTTATTGCAGGTACTTTTTGCATTTTTTCCCCTGTTTCCTTGCTTTGGCACGGTTATTGCAAAGTATCAGGAAGGAGATCGGAAGGATTCCCTAATTTTAATGGAGAATTAAGAATTGTATGAACAGAAACAGTACCAAACAACTTGTTGTGCTCATGGTCATCGCTCTAACGACGATGACTGCCCTTTTTGCATCAGAGAGGTGTGAATACCTAACACCTCGTATCTACCTCGGAATCGATTATGGTCATAGTATAATCGAGGAACAGGAAGTACCAAATATTGGCATAACTGTTGGAAGCAAACTTTCAAGCCGGACATCCACCGAACTATTTGCAAGAATTGAACCTCTCTCTGACTTTCCTGGAGAAGATTTCGGTGTCAATGTCACGGAAACAGAAGCAACATTTGCCTTCAGCAGCGGCTTGGCAGTTACTGCCAGGTTGTTCCATGATGCGGCATTCAATCCCTTCGTACAAGCTGGAATAGGAACCATTACCATCGGTCATATGATCGGTGAGGATGATGAATACGTCATGTCAAATCTTGAACATGTGATGCATGGCACGATTGCAAGCGGACTTGAAGTGAACATCTTCCAGGGAGTTTCCATCCAATTTGTGCATGGATATCGGTATATCCCTCACAGAAAGATACTCGATATAGAACCTCACACATTAAGCGGTTCCTTTAACAGTGTTGCATTCAAGGCATACTTGGATTGAAAACAGGATTACGATCTTTTCTATGCACCTCCTTTCCCTAGGAGGTGCACTGTATGCTGAGATTTGGTTTCATGGTACGATACAGCAAGTGAGTAACAGCATGAAAACATATCCGGTACATGAAGATTTTCGCAAGTTACAGATGGGCATTCCATTATACAAACCAGTATTGCCCTTTCTCCAAAGGATGACCCGTACTGTATATCTTCGGCAATCCATTCCTGAATCACTCAATATCAAGAGAGAAACCTGTATCGCTTATGATGGGTATCCTATCCCCATAGAAGTGTTCAGCCCTAAAGAAATCAACCCCAATGCTCCTTGCCTGCTCTTCCTGCATGGAGGTGCTTTTGTTCTTCCCGCTGCCGACCACCATAAGAAACTCATCATTGATTTTGCTCTCGGATGCTCCTGCAAGGTAGTCATTGCTGATTATCGATTGGCACCAAGGTATCCATACCCTTACGGACTGGAAGACTGCTTTTCAGTCTATCGATGGATAGAAGAACATGCAAAGGAACTCTCCATAGATCCTGAACGGATTGCAATCTATGGGGATAGTGCTGGAGGAGCATTGACTGCCGGCTTGACGCATCTGATCAGGGCTCGATCACAGAAGATGCCTCAATTCCAGATGCTTATCTATCCGGTCCTGGATGCAAGGTTATCCACTGATTCCATGCAGAAATATGTTGATACCCCTATCTGGAACGCAAAGCTCAATGCAAAGATGTGGAAACTCTACCTTGCAGAAAAAAAGGATTCATACGCCTCCCCAAATGAGATGACCTCATTGGAGGGATTGCCAAATACCTATATTGAGGTCAATGAATTTGACTGTCTCAGGGATGAGGCAATCGAGTACGCAAAGAAGCTCCAAAAGACGGGCATTGAAGTAAATCTGGTGAAAACAGAGGGGACTGTCCATGGGTTTGAGCTGAACTATGAAAGCAGCTATACCCAAATGATCATAGGCCAACGGATAGCGTATATAAAGGAGCAGTTTGCCTTAAGATGATTACTCACCTTCAAACACATTCTTTCCCATTTATAGACAAAATATGCACTGTTCAGTATCTCATTACCAAACAATGCATATAATTCAAAAAATTGAGAAAGCGACAAAAACTATCGTAACGTCAATCCCAACCCCTCAAGCATAGCCTTTCCATACT
>NZ_JAEKNT010000316.1 GCF_016406725.1 Sphaerochaeta sp. S2
AAGACGAGCAGGTGGCTCATATCCTTGCGGAAGCACCAAGAGATGGGAAAGGCAGTAGAAACAGGGTTATGCTGCTGCTTCTTTATGATACTGCTATGAGAGTGTCGGAACTTACAGCACTCGAGACAAACCAACTCTATCTTGACCGAAAGAGACCGTTCGTGGCAGTCCGAGGTAAAGGGAATAAGGATAGGCATATTGCCTTGTCTGAGAAGATGGCCGGTATTCTGAAGACATACATCAGAAAATATCATTGTGGGTTGTCCTCATATCTGTTCTTCACCAAGTCCAGAGGCGATTTCAGCCGCATGAGTGAGCGGAATGTTCAGATTATGTTGCAGGAGTATGCCACAAAGGCAAGGGAGAAGGATCCTTCCATACCAAGGCATGTCCACCCTCATGCCCTGAGGAGGGCAAGAGCCACAGGACTCTATCGCAGCGGCATGCCGATTGAGCTCGTTTCTTCCCTGCTTGGACACGACCAGATAGAGACAACCCGAGTTTACGCAAAACCCTCAATTGAACAAATGCGTCAGAATATGGAGAAGTCGATACCAGAAGAAGCCTTTAGGCAGAAACCAGTTTGGACTGGCAAGGAAACTGAGATTAAGAGATTGCTAGGCCTCAGGTAGCGGAAAAATTATGCGAAATCTTGGTCTGAAATGAAGCTCTCAGATAAAGTTTCAGACCATTCTTTCGCATAAATTAAGATTTCGCATGAAATGAATCATACGAAATTTCGTATGATTCATTGAGAGGACCTTTCGAACTCTGAAATATGAATGCATTTTCCTTCATGACTATGCAACAATGACAGAACTCTCTGATGGATTGAAAGGTTTTGTAGGGTTCTTTAACCAGAAAAGGCTTCACCAAGGATTGGACTACCAAACACCAGATGAAGTGTATGAAGCAGGATGTTTCCCCGATAGGGAAATCGATAATCAGGTAGCATAGGAATATTCGTTATTTTTCATGATACCTGTCTTGACAGAGGGCTTAGCTCCTTCCCCATAAATTACAATGACCATTCTCCTAATAACAACAGTGTTACTTTGGTGTTAATAATGCTTTTATTATCCTCTGTATTGAGAGATGTACTGTTCTATTGTATCAATTTTGATCACATCAATTCCCTTCTTTTGAACAATATTTGAATAATGCAAAGGAACTGTGCTACTAAAAATCAAGCATGGTACCACTTTATTAATTGTCAATCTGTCTCTTATACACATCTCCGAGCCCACG
>NZ_JAEKNT010000317.1 GCF_016406725.1 Sphaerochaeta sp. S2
ACTTTAGCCGGCTTCTCCTTTCCAGGAACCATGACCCGTTTCTTGATCTCCATCTCCTCATAGGAGCAGGAGAGTCTCTGGCACAGGTAGTGGTTCTGACCGATATCATCAACCACCTTCATCATGGGACCTTTGCAGAAAGGACACTGTTTGGCATCGGGGAATTTTGGTGAGAACAGCTCACTGCTCTTGATGACCTCATCAACAAGTTTCACTGCATGGGTCTTGATATCCTCAAGAAAACGACGGCTATCCTCCTTGCCATCAGCAATTGCACCCAGACGTTGTTCCCAGAGCCCGGTCAGTTCAGGCGAGCGAAGCTCCTCAGGGGCAAGACGAACCAACTCCCTTCCCTTGGGAGTGGGAACCAGTTCCTTCCCCTGGCGTTCCACATAGTGGTTCTGTATCAATTTCTCGATGATGTCTGCACGGGTTGCGGGAGTTCCGAGCCCTCCTCCCAGCTGTTTCTTGAGTTTTGCATCCTCAACAAACCGCCCAGCATGCTCCATGGCAGAGAGCAGTGTTGCCTCCGTATAACGGGCAGGGGACGGAGTGGAAAGCCTTCTAAGTTTCACACTGGAGATGGTCAGCGGGTCACCCTCCTTCAGGGAGAGCAGGAAGGGACTGGCTTCTTCTTCGTCTGTAATCGAGGGCTGGGCACTCCGTTTGCCGATCACACGGGCAACATCTCTCCATCCCTGCTCAACAGGAAGGGTAAGACGGGTCTTGAATCGTGAACCTTCCACATCAGCGATCAGGGTGGTGGTCCGATAGGTGTAATCGCTGCTGAGCACTTCAAGGAAGCGAAGCACGATCAACTCCCAGAGAGCGCGCTCCCTGGCGTTCAGTCTGCTAAGATCAACACGTTGCTCGGTTGGGATGATTGCATGGTGGTCGCTCACCTTCAGATCCTGGACAAACCGCTCTTGGTCGACACGATACCCCTGTATCCGGTATGAACTGGCAAGACTGCCAAACGGGGTTGCATCGAGAGCCTGCAGGCGCTTTTCCAGTGTGGATACAATATCACTGGTAATGTAGCGGCTGTCAGTTCTTGGATAGGTCACAATCTTGTGCTGTTCATAGAGGGACTGCAAGGTATCAAGGGTCTCCTTCGCACTGAAATCGAGGAGATTGTTTGCATCCCGTTGCAGTTCAGTCAGGTCATAGGCAAGCGGAGGTTGCTCAGTGCGATCAACTGTTTCCAGGGAGAAAACCTGCCCTGTCTTTCCTGTGAGCTCTGCCTCCTTCTGCTTGGCACTCTTCTCATCATTGATCCTGATCGAGTCCTCAGTGGGGTAATAGGAGGCAGTAAAATCAGTGAAGTCGGCCTTGAGTGTCCAATAAAACTGACCACTGAATGCCTCTATTTCATCCTCTTTCTGGGTCATCAGGGCAAGAGTTGGGGTTTGTACCCGCCCAGCTGAGAGCTTTGCATCATAGTGACAGGTCAAGGCCCTGGTGACATTCATCCCGATATACCAGTCAGCAGCAGCACGACTTTCCGCTGCTGCATACAAGTCGTCATAGAGTGTTGCATCCTTGAGGTTGCTGAATCCCTCCTTGATTGCCCCTTCAGTCTGGCTGCTGATCCAAAGCCTTTTTGCTGGTCCTTGGTAGTCTGCAAGTTTCATGATCCAACGGGCGACCAACTCGCCTTCCCTACCTGCATCAGTGGCGATGATCACTGAATCAACATCCTTTCGTTGGATGAGTTGCTTGACCACGGAAAACTGTTCCTTGCTCTGTTCGATCACTTCCTGCTTCAAGACTGGGGGCAACATCGGAAGATCCCTCAGTGACCATCTTTTATAGCGGTCACTATAGGCAGCAGGTTGAGCAAGCTCCACCAGGTGTCCAAGTGCCCAGGTTACGATATAGTCATCCCCTTCGCGGTATCCTTTCTCCGATTTCCAACAGTGCAAGACACGTCCGAGTTCCCTTCCGACGCTCGGCTTTTCAGCTAATACCAATTGTTTCAAGATGTACTCCTCCACGAGGCTGACTATATATCCAAGGGATACCTCTGTGCAAGGGAAACCCGAAAGGGGCTTTTGTTGTTCACAATATTTGCTATTAACAACCATTTGACAGAATATCTGTTTTCAGCTACGGTTCTGGAACCAGAGCTACATACAATCATCAAGGAAGAAAGCACCATGGCATTTGACATTGCATCATTTTTTGGTTTGAAACCAGCAGGGCCTAAAGAGCCAAAAGTATTGACCGTACTCACCCATCGTTGTCCCCAGAACCATCGTTGTCCAGCTGTAGGAGTCTGCCCTTCCGGTGCCTTGACCCAGAAAGGGTTTGCAGCACCGAAAGTAGACAAAAGGAAATGTACTGATTGCGGAAAATGTACTCGTTACTGCTTTCCCGGAGCCCTGAAGATGAAACGAAAGGAGGGTGCATGATCAAGAAATCCAGAGGATTGCTCCCAGGCCTTTTTATCATCACCATTGCCTATTTTTCCCTGGGTTTTGTTTCCATACTCTTAGCCAACCTTGCCCTTCTTTGCATGGCACTTCCCTTCATCTTGCTTGCAAGGGTTAAGAGGAAGGTATGGTGCCAGCGCTACTGCCCACGGGCAAGCTATCTCAACCAGGTAGGAAAAAAACACAACTGGAGAAAAAACCCTCGATTCATTACCAGCGGTAAAGCAAAGTACTATATGATTTGGTACTTTGGACTCAATCTGATGTTCATAGCTGGTTCGACAACCCAGATAGCCATGGGAAATATGGAAGCAATGCCGTACATCCGTCTCTTTATAGCTATTCCACTGTTTCCCCTGCCACAGTTGCTGCAGGTAAGTGTACCACCATTCCTCTTGCATCTCTCCTATCGTTTCTATTCCATGATGCTCAGTACAACGATTCTTGCCAGCATCCTAGCCCTCATCTACCGTCCTCGCCTATGGTGTGCCATCTGCCCGATTGGAACGCTCCAGGACAAAGTCTTGTCTTGGATGAAGGAATAGCCATAACTACCCTACGTAAAGTTGGAGTCACACCATATGTTGCATAGCATTGAAATTATGTTAGCGTATTGTAACTTGTAACCCATAGCAGACTATCGTTTTACATGCATCGCTATCAGTACAGATAACTCATATTCCTTGACTTGAATTGCAAGTAGGTATATAGTCAGAAGCAACGAAAACGAAGTAAGGAGTCACTATCATGGCTTACAAAATCACAGATGCATGTATTGCATGTGGAACGTGTCTGCCGGAATGTCCTACCGGTGCGATTTCTGAAGGCGACATCTATGTAATTGATGCAGATGCATGCATCGATTGCGGTACTTGCGCTGATGTATGTCCTACCGCTGCTATCATTCAGGAGTAGGATAACAACTTAGACTGAGAGACAGCGTATGTTGCTGTCTCTTTTTTTTTACGTGAGAAGGAACATACATGCAAAGTGAAATAACGACCATTGGTGCCCCTGTAATGCTCATCGGCCTTCTTGTAGGCTTCTTTCTCTGTTTCTATGGATATAAGACCAAGAGCTTGCTTGTTAGGCTCCGCAGTGTCGTCTCAGGATCGATTGTTTTTCTCTTCATTGCCTTGATGAGCTATGGACGGGAGTCCTTCATGCAGGTCCTGCAGGATCCCACCCCCCTCAGATCGCTCTGGAATGTCCTTTTCAATCCTTCTGATTATCGTGGTGTCCTAATCTACCTGGTCTCCTTTGCAACTGGTGGTTTGGTCCTGTTCCTCCTTGCAAGGAAGAAACAGAAGATTGTCGAGCTGGTGGTAGCCCTCTTTACCGCCGTTTCCATGAGCCTTATCATCTTCTTCCTGCTCTTGAGCTTCCTTCCCC
>NZ_JAEKNT010000318.1 GCF_016406725.1 Sphaerochaeta sp. S2
GGCAATGTGACGAGGAGTTGGAAGGGCAAGGCGAAGGGTGGATGGAAGTAGGCGGAGCTTCTCATATTAGTGATGTAGGCGGGGAAAGCAGGAGGAAGGAAGGGGGAGACATTTCGTTCGATTCCTTTGATGAAAAACTTGGGACACTGGAGGCCCTGGTAAAAGTGGAAAACGAAGAGAAGGAGATATGGGAGCTGTCCGGCACCCATAAGCGGTTGCAGACCCTTATTCACTATGTGAACAAGGACAGTCTGAAAGAGGAGCACCAGCGTCAGAGCGGGAGCAAGGCCTCTGGTATCGATGGGATGACGAAGGCTGAGTACTCAAGGAACCTCGATGATAACATCGATGACCTTCTGAAGAGGATGAAGTCCTTCTCATACCGGCCGAAACCGGCAAGGAGAACCTATATTCCCAAGCTAGGCGGCAAGATGCGTCCACTGGGAATACCATCCTATGAGGACAAGCTGGTACAGGGTGTGATGGCGAAGGTGCTGAACGGTGTGTATGAGCCTAGGTTCATGGACTGTTCGTACGGGTTCCGTCCCAATAGAAGTTGTCATGACGTGATTAGGGAAATCAACTCCACCATTGGTAGACAGCCAATCGGCTGGGTGGTGGAGGCCGACATCAAGGGATATTTCGATAACATCGACCATTCATGGCTGATGAAATTCCTAGAGCATGACATTCAGGACAAGAACTTTCTCCGTTACATCGTCAGGTTCCTCAAGGCAGGAATCATGGAGGACGGGCAATACCTCGACAGCGAGAGCGGTTCACCTCAAGGAGGCCTCATTTCACCTATTCTTGCCAATGTATATCTGCATTATGTGCTGGATATCTGGTTTGAGAAGGTGGTGAAACCTCGGATGAAGGGCAAAGCGTACTTGTTTCGCTATGCCGATGATTTTTTGGCTCTGTTTGAGTTTGAGGATGATGCCCGTAAGTACTACGATGTACTGCCTATGAGATTGGGCAAATTCAACCTTGAGGTTGCCCAAGAAAAGACCAGACTGATTCCTTTTGGAAGGAACTCGGGTTCAAAGGAGACCTTTGATTTCCTTGGTTTCACCCATATCAATGGGAAAAGCCGAAAGGGATGCTACCGTGTAATGCATCGGACAAGCAAGAAGAAGTTGATTGCCAAACGAAAGGCTATGAAACAATGGCTGAGACTGAACATGCACAGTCCTGTCAGTGATATCATCAGAGGTCTTAATTTGAGGCTTTTGGGACACTATAGGTACTATGGCATTAGCGGTAACAGCAAGAGTTTGGACAAGTATCACTATTACTGTGTTACGACTTTGTTTAGGGTATTGAGACGTAGGGGACAGAAGAGGAAAATCAACTGGACAACCTATAATAGAATAATCAATGCCTATGGAATTGCAAAGCCTAGAATTTGTGTGGACATCTGGCACTGACCCGAAGAATGGAATGAAGAGCCGTATGCGTTAGTAGCGCACGTACGGTTCTGTGAGGGGCATATGAAGGCTGGTGGTACTGGAGATTGCCACCTTCATGTGTCTACTCGACAATAGGTTTTCAGGAGCCTTGTAATGCATGAATATACAAAACCATCACTCACATACCCCATACCTGTCGCTGGCCCCTGTGACTGACAGGAATCTTCCTTGAATTCATTAATATTTGCTTGTTGGATATAGAAAAAAGAGCCCCCCTTCTGCTATTGTTTAGTCACGACAAAAAGACAAACAGGAGGAGCTCTTTTATATAACATATTCTACACGAAACACCCCATTTCTTCAATCCCTGCTCTTCTCCCATGAAGACTTTTCACCCTGCCTGTTCCGGGAACCCTCAGAGAGGGAGCTTGAGTTCCTGCAATACTATCATGGGGTGCAGTCCCTGCTC